>NZ_JBKJPP010000022.1:0-3454 GCF_046595215.1 Lapillicoccus sp.
CCGTCGCAGACCGCGAGTCCGCCTCGGACTCCACCAGGGCTCGACGCCCGGCCGCATCTGAGTAGTACTGCGCCAGTCCCGTCGCGGGTCCGCTGATCTCACCCAAGACATTCAGAACCCACCGGGGACCGTCCCCTTAGTCGATCGGTAGGCCGAAGACTGGACACTCTGGAGGAAGGTACTCGCGGAAAGTCTTCTCGCCGTCAAGGGACTCCTTGCCTAGAGGGTGCTACCTCGCGACCGGTGGCGCCATCGGGGGAACCCCTGAGAACTTCCGAACGAGCCGAGAGCCGCGCTGCCGACCTGTGGCTCCGTTGAAATGATCGGAGCAATGTTGGAAACCTGTGGATGAGGTCGGGGAGGGCGGATCTTCCCGAGTGGGGTCCGGTCACTCCGAGAGCGCGTCGATGAGTCGCTCCAACATGGCCTCCTCGTGCACGGCCAGGCCGCGCCGTCGCATCGCCGGCCCGAGCTCTGGGTCCCAGGACGGCTCCACGGCGGACCCGACCAGGGTCAACGACCCCGGTGTCGCGAGGTAGTCGTCCACGCCCATCAGCCACGGCGCCGCACCGAACCGGCCGGCGGCGTCGTTGGCCATCGCGACACCTGGCCAGTCGAAGTCACCGTGATAGCGCATCCGGGCACCGGCCGCCAACGCTCGGCTCAGCACCTCGATGACAACGAGGTTGGGGCGCCCGCTGGTGCAGACCACGCCGATCTCGATCCCGGTCTGCGCGATCGCCTCGAGAACTCTCGGGTTCTCGCACACGATGAGGTCCTGACCGGTCTGGAGTGAGGCGCCGGCCTCGAGGTCCCACCACGTGAGGTGGACCGGGCGCCATCGCGGACCGGACGCCGCGGCATGGGCAGAGGCTGGGGCCCGCAGCCCAAGACCCAGCAGTCCCCAGGTCAGACAGGTGGAAGACACCGAGTCCGCGACGACCCCAGCGGACTCCCACAGGGCGCGACGCTCGGCGGCCCCACTGCTCAGCTCGATCCCGCTGCGTGTGGCGAGCGCGCGGAGCACGATCGTCGAGAGCCGGCGATCGGCGTCGAGGGCATGCGCGTCGTATGCCGTGCGGGCCGCGAGCTCGGTCCGCGCCACCGGGGTCGCGCGAGACCCGGAGCTACCTCGTCCGGATTCGCCGCCATTGACATCGCCCTCCGCTAGCGCTTCACGTCTGCTCCACAGGATGTCCAGAGCCGTGAGCAGCAACGAGGTCGGATCCGGGTCGCGCATCAGGGAACCGTCCCGGCGCAGACCCTCGAGCCACGGGGCGACCCACGGCCACACCGCGCCTGGATGGTCCACGAGCCATTGCTCGGCGGCCCGGAACGGCTCCTGGCGACGGCTCGCTCGCACTGCCCGTCGTTGCGGGCGATCGACCAACGGCTGCCCGCGCACCTGCTCGACCGCCTCGACCAGCCCGACTCCCGCCCGCTCGGACAACCGCCGGTCCAGCACACCCAGATCGATGGACGCCCGGCCTGAGGTCACGGACCGCCCGAGCAGATCACCGAGCGCGTGCCGCTCCGATCGGTCGAGGTCGGCAACGACCAGTCGGCCAGTCGGCCGGATCCCGTTGCGCTCCAGGCGGTTCGCGATGAGCTCCCACACCCTCGCAAGCACGTCGAGCGACCACCACGACGGCAGTCCCAGCGGATCCGTCACCTGGACGCCTGCGCCACATCAAGCCCCGACGGTCGTCAGCTGTTGGCCATCCCACCGGTGCTGATACTGCGCGATGCCCCGCTCGTGCGGACTCCGCAGGGCCTCGTAGATCGCCAGCTGAGGCACCGTGGCGTGGGTGCCCCACAGTCGCTCGCTGGTGATGATGAAGTCGAGATCGAGGTCAACGAGCAGGCCGAAGAGCAACGGGTGGGTCCGCACGTCGATCTTGGGGAACGCGTCGTCGAGGAGCACGAATCGTGGCGCCCACGGCGCCGCCCCCGCCAGCGACTCGAAGTGCGCCGCGGCGGCGGCGAAGAGCGGGAGATAGCAGAGGACCTTCTGCTCCCCCTGCGACAGGGCGGTCCGGCGCTGGAGGTCACTCCAGCTGCCCGCCTCCGGGCGGAAGTACTGCACGGTGAAGGCGTGCCACTGGCGGTAGTCGAGCGCCTTGGCGAGGTGCTCGGCATACGACTCCTCGGGCGCCTCGGCCCGAGAGACCTCGATCAGCCGGTGGAGCACCTCTCTCAGCTCGGTGCGTTCGCCGGGTAGTAGCGCCCCCATCGGTTGCGCCAGGAGCGAGACCGCTCGGCCGGCTTCGCGGGGGATGTCGTCGCGCAGCTTCCAGCGCAGCCGCACCCGGATCCCCTGGGACGTGGTCACATCATGCAGCTGGGCGTTCATCGCGGCCACGAGCTCGTCGGCCTTGATCCGGACACTGCGCAGCGCGTCACCCAGCTGGCCGAGCACGTGCTCCTCGAAGAGGCGGCGTTCGCGCTCGGACAGCAGCTCACGGTCCCTGGCGACGGAGATGGTGAGCCGGGCGCCGAGGTCGACCAGCGGGAGGTCCCCCGAGTCGTCGCGGCCGATCGCGACGAGGACGCCGTCCTCGTCGGAGAAACGCGGCTCGTTGACGGCAGCATCGCCACTGAGGAGGGCGGCCATCCCGGCAAGGACGGCGTTGCGGGCGCGACTCGCCTCGTCGGCGCCCACCTCGAGCCGCTGCGCCATCGCCGCCAGCGGGGCGATGTCCTGCCCGGAGAGGACGGC
Organism: Lapillicoccus sp.; assembly: GCF_046595215.1. Taxonomy (NCBI): domain Bacteria; kingdom Bacillati; phylum Actinomycetota; class Actinomycetes; order Micrococcales; family Intrasporangiaceae; genus Lapillicoccus; species Lapillicoccus sp. The sequence continues at coordinate 2,720 of NZ_JBKJPP010000022.1, forward strand.
AGCGTCTGCGCTCCCCTCGATGATCCCGGCGGACGTCACGACGCCGGGCACGTCGACCAGCGCGGCGAGGCCAACCTGACTGTCCTGCAGGAGAGGACGGTTCGTCTCGACCTGCATCGCTTCCGTCTCGACCCGGCTGCCCAGGCTGCCGACCCGACGGGTGAGGGCGTCGTGTTCGGTGTCGAGCTCCGCAGTGCGGCTTCGCGCGGCGGCCCTCGTTTCTGCGAGGTCGTGCAGGCGCTGCTCGAGCTCGGCGACCGATGCCCCCTCGGCTTGCAGCAGCTCGTCGCGCTCGGCCTGGACCGACTGCAGCTCCTGCTCGGCGGCCCGGGCCTCGTCCGAGACCTCGCGCAGGGACTCGACGTCGGCCCGGGCGGTCGCCGCGTCGCGGCCCCAGCGCCCGAGGTCCTCGCTCAGCCGAGACGCTCTCGACTCGAGATCACCCAACGCCGAGACCGCCGTCGCCAGCGACTCGGATCGGGCCCGGAGGCCTGTCTCCGTGATCGGCAGCTCGTGCAGCTGCGCCAACCCTTCCAGCTCGGTATGCCGGGTGGCGGCCTGAGCGCGTGCCGCCCGGGCGCGGATGGAGACCTCGTCGAGCTCTGCGCGTCGCAGGCCCACGGCCTGCTCCCGCTCCTCCTCGGTCGCCCAGGCCCGCAGCACCTGGTCGTGGCGTGGCCGGCCCTCCAGCCAGCCCTGGATCCGAGCCAGCTGGTCGCGCACCCGGGCGCGTTC
>NZ_JBKJPP010000030.1:0-8890 GCF_046595215.1 Lapillicoccus sp.
GTCCTTGACGATGATCGCGTTGTTCTGGTCGGCGAGATCCTTCGCGCTCACGCCCAGCTGGTCGGCCGTGACGAGGATCGGGGTGCCGTGCTCGTCGGTGCCGGAGACCATGAGGACATCGTGGCCGGCCATCCGCATGTAGCGGCTGAACACGTCGGACGGCACCCCGAACCCGGCGACGTGGCCGATGTGGCGCGGGCCGTTGGCATACGGCCAGGCGACGGCGGACAGGATGTGACTCATGCTTCTGATCCTAGGGTGGCGCCCCAACCCCGTTTCGGCCGCGCCCGCAGGCCGACGGGGTCGGGGTCAGGAGGCCAGGAACTGCCCGAGGAGCTGCGGGTCGACGCCGTGCGCGACGGCGACCGCTTCGCCGAGCGGGATGTCGTATGCCGTGTAGCTCTGCTTCCCCGCCGCCGTCGTCGCCGCGAGCGTCGCCAGCCCGACCCGCCTCTGGAAGAACGTCTGGCGCAGGTTGAAGCCGATGATGCCCTGGCGCAGCAGGACGTCGCGGCGTCGCACGAACGTCCCCGAGCGCACGACGAGGTGGCGGCCGGTGAGGCGGTGTCCCAGCCCGGCATACCGGTCCCTGGCGACGAGCGGCGAGACCAGGAGCGGGAGGCACCCGACGACCCCTACCCACAGGGGTCCCTCGAACCGGACGGTGAGCACGACGACCCCGACGGCGAGCAGGAGGGCCGGGCCGATCGCCCGGGCGTAGCGGCGGCGCAACGCCGCCGGGCCGTGCTGCCGCAGCGGTGCGCTGAGCGCCTCGTCGTCGCCGATGATGGCCGCGGCCACCCCGGTGACCACCGCCCGCGGCGCCGGCGGGACGAGCCAGGCGCTGCCGCGGTCCTGCTCCTTCTTGCTCAGGCCGGTGGTGATCGCCATGAGGCGGCCGCCGCCGCCGAGTCGCAGGCCGAGCGGCTCGCCGATCTCGACGCCGCGGATCCGCTTCTCCTCGATGCTCGTCTCGCGGCTCGTCACCAGGCCACGGGTCACATGCAGGGTCCCGCCGCGGTGCCGGGTGAGCCGGAACCCCCAGAACTGCAGAAGGTAACCGAGGACGGCCAGCACCGAGACGGCCGCCGCGACACCGACGAGGCCGACGAGGACGTCAACCCAGACGGGGTAGCCGCCGAGCCTGTTGAAGGTGTTGCCGAGGTCGGACTGCTCGAGGTAGCGCTGGAGGTACTGGTTGGCGAAACCGAGGATCGCGAGGGCCGAGAGCAGGCCGCTCGTCGTCAGCGGGGCGAACCGGACCCAGCCCGGGTCGAGGCCGAGCAGCGTCGTCTCGGGGTTGGTGGGTGGGGGCAGCGGGGCGCCGGGATCGGACCCACCGACGGCGGGCGGGCCAGCGCCGGGCTCGGCGGCTGCGAGGGAGCGCCGGTGGATGAGCTCCTCACGCAGCCGGCGGGCCTCCTTGACGGTGAGGGCGTCGAGGACGAGCCGTTCCTGCCCGCCCGCCGCGGTGCCGATCTCGACCTTCGCCAGGCCGAGGATGCGGTGGAAGAGGGGCGCGGTCACGTCGACGGTGCGGACCCGGTCGGCGGGCGTGGCGATCACCTGCTTGGTGAACAGCCCCTTGCGGAGCTCGATCTGGCCGTTCTCGATGCGGAACCGCGTCGTGAAGTAGCGCAGGAACCCGAGGGCGACCACGGCAGCGAGCGCCACCAGCTCCCACCAGCCGCCGCCGCCACGGTCCTGGGTGCGGCCGAGGATGAAGACCCCGGCGAGGGCCGGCAGGAACCTCAGCCCTTCCTGGACCGGGTGGATGAGCAGCATCCGGACGTTGAGGCGGCGCCAGTGGGTCTCGACGGATCGCAGGCCGGAGCCCGGTGGGGGTTGCTGCACCGGCCCCGTGTCCTGCAGGTGGGCGGGCGGCAGGCCGGCGGGCGGCAGGCCGGCGTGCGGCTGGGGCTCGGTCACGTCGCGTCGCCGACCTCGGCGGCGGTCGCGTGGGCCAGTTCGTCGACGAGGCGGCGGGCGACGTCGACGTCGAGGCCGTGGATGCGCAGGGGCCCCGCGGCGGACGCGGTGGTGACCTGGACGCTCGCGAGCCGGAAGACCTGGGAGAGCGGGCCGCGGGACAGGTCAACGGTCTGGATCCGGCTCACCGGCGCGATTCGGCGCTCCTGGGTGATCCAGCCGGTCTGGGTGTAGACGGCCGTGGGCGTGCTCTCCCAGCGGTGGACGCGGTAGCGCCACTGCGGCATGGCCACGAGGTAGGCGCCAGCGAGGACGAGGAACAGGGCGCCGACGACCCAGTGCGGTGTGCGGGACCCCTCGTCGTCGAGGAACCACCAGCCACCCTGCAGGGCGAGCAGGACGAGCGTCTGCGTGGCGCCGATCGTCAGCCACATGAGCCGCGCCCGGGGGCTGACGAGGTGGGCGGGCTCTCGCAGGCGCGGAGCGGCCGCAGCAGCGTCGAAGGCCCCCGGCGCCGCGGCGTCGATGCGGTCCGTCATGCCTGCCTCGCGTCCACCGGCGACCGACCCGACGTCGACCACTTGCACCCACCGTAGATGATGGGCCGCCACTGCACCGATCAGCGGCCGACCAGGCCGCCGGACCGACCGGTCATCCGGTCACCCGGCCGGCCGGGTGACCGGTCGGATGACCGGACGGTGGCCGGGTGGTGGCCGGTTGGTGGGAGGATGCCCGGATGGCCGACGTCCGAGAGACCCTGCACGTCAACGCGAGCCCCGACGCCCTCTACGACCTCGTGGCCGACCTGCCCAGGATGGGTGAGTGGTCGCCGGAGTGCGAGAAGGTCACCTGGCGCGGCGACGCGACCCGGGCCGTCAAGGGCGGGCGGTTCGTCGGTCACAACCGCTCGGGGGTGCTGCGGTGGACGACCTTCGGCGAGGTCGTCGTGGCGGACCGAGGCCGCAACCTCGCCTTCGAGGTGACGGTCGGACCGGTGGCCGTGGCGAGGTGGGAGTACTTCTTCATCCGCGACGAGGACGGTGACGGCTGCACGGTCGTCGAGGAGTGGACCGACCGCCGCGCGGTCTGGATCGGCACGGCGATGGACCGCGTGCTCGGCTCGCGGTCGCGCCACAACGCCACGGGGATGCAGCGCACTCTCGAGGCGCTCAAGCGCGCCGCCGAGACGGTCGGCGCCCGCTGAGCCTCCCCGGCGCTGCTGGAAGGCCGTGGCGACTCCTGGGCGCTCAGGACCTGCGGGACGCGAGCGCCGCGTCGTAGAGCGCCTTCCTGGACAGGCCGGTCGACGCCGCGACGTCGGCACTGACGTCCTTGAGCCGCTCCCCCGCGGCAACCCGTTCAAGGATGGCCGGCAGCGCGTCCTCGACGGAGCTCACCACCGCAGCCGCCCCGGCGACGACCACGGTGACCTCGCCCTTGACCCCGTCCGCGGCCCACGCCGCGAGCTCGGCCAGCCCCCCGCGGCGGACCTCCTCCCAGGTCTTGGTGAGCTCACGGCATACGGCGGCCTCCCGCTCGGCGCCGAACACGGACGCCATCGCCTCGAGCGAGACCGCGAGCCGGTGCGGCGCCTCGAAGAAAACCATCGTGCGGCGTTCGGACGCGAGGTCGGTGAGGGTGCGCGACCGTTCGCCCTGCTTGCGCGGCAGGAACCCCTCGAAGCAGAATCGGTCCACGGGCAGTCCCGAGACGGCGAGGGACATGAGGACGGCGCTGGGCCCGGGGACGCAGGTGACCCGGATCCCCGCGGCCACCGCGGCCACGACGAGCCGATAGCCCGGGTCGGAGACCGACGGCATCCCTGCGTCGGTGACGACGACGACGCGATCGCCCTGCACGAGCCGGGCCACGAGGTCCGGCGTGCGGGCCGCCTCGTTGTGCTCGTGATAGCTGATCACCCGACCCCGGGGCACGACGCCGAGGTCACCGAGCAGTCGGCGCAGGCGCCGGGTGTCTTCTGCCGCAACGACATCCGCGCCGAGCAGCTCGTGGGCGAGGCGGGGAGCGGCGTCACGCGGGTCACCGATCGGGGTGGCCGCGAGGACCAGGGTGCCGGGCGCCGTCTGCCCTGTCGGGGTCGTCGGGGTCGTCGGGGAGCTCACGGTCCCATTCTGTCGGAGGGTCTGCCCGGACTGCGTCCACAACTCCGTCCACAAGTCCTCACGTAAGGACTTGTGGACGGCCAGTGCCCGGTCCGGTGTCCACAGCTCCTCACGTGAGGAGCTGTGGACGGGCGGTCGGCGGCATCGGGTTAGGGTCGTCCATGACCGTGCCCCGCCCTGCCGTGCGCGCGCGGGGCTGGGCCACGCGGACGGTCGTGTTCCTCGCCGTCGCAGGCACGGCCCTGCTCGGTATGCCGGGCACCGGGTCTGCGGCCCCCCGCGCCGACCCGACGGGGACACTCGCCCCCGAGCAGGCCGTCCGGGTGCCGGTGGGCGCCGAACCGGACGGGGCGGCGGTCACCCTCGATGCCTCGGTCTTCGCGCCGTCCGACAAGGGCCAGCACCCGGCGCTCCTGCTGGCCCACGGTTTCGGCGGGAGCAAGAACGACCTCGTCACCCAAGCGAACGACCTGGCGGGCCGCGGCTACGTCGTGCTCACCTGGTCGGCACGCGGGTTCGGCGCCTCTGGCGGGCGCATCCACCTCGACGACCCGGACTACGAGATCGCCGACGCCCGGACGCTCATTGACACCCTCGCCGCCCGGCCGGACGTGCGGCTCGACGCCCCGGGCGACCCCCGAGTGGGCGTCGTCGGCGCGTCCTACGGCGGCGCGCTGGCCCTGATGGCGGGGGCCTCCGACCCACGCGTCGACACCGTCGCGGCCGTCATCACGTGGAACGACCTGGCCGATGCCTTCTTCCCCCAGAACGTCACGTCGGCCGGTGCTCCGGCCGGCGCGTCGTCGCCCGCCCAGGTCGATCGCGTCCCCCAGCCGGGCCCCTTCAAGCAGCTCTGGGCCTCACGGTTCTTCGGCTCGGCGGCCGCACCATCACCGACCACACCCCCAGCGGCCGCACTGCCAGCCACCACCGGAGGCAGCAGCACCGCTGCGACGAGCGCGGTGTGCGGCCGGTTCGACCCAACCGTGTGCCAGCTCTTCCTGGCCGCGGCCGAGAGCGGGCAGCCGAGTGACGCCCTGCTGTCCGTGCTGCGAGCGCACAGCCCCAAGCCGGTCCTACGCACCCTCAAGGCCCCTACCTACCTCGTCCAGGGCATGGCCGACTCGCTCTTCGGCCTGGAGCAGGCCGACGCCACGGCCCGCACGCTGAGCGGGCAGGGCACCCCGGTGGCGGTCCGCTGGATCGACGGCGGCCACGACGGACCGAGCAGCACCGCCGCGGCGGACGAGGAGTCGCTGCGGACCTGGCTCGCGCGCTACCTCCCGGTCGACCCCGCGACCGCGTCAACGGCGACGACGGCTACGGCGTCCACTGCTACGGCGAGCCTGCCGGTGCCCGCCTTCGCCTACGCCGCGCCGATCCCGAGACGCCAGAGCGTCGCCCCCATCCTCGAGGCCCCCGCCTACGTCGGATCGGTGACGTCGACGACGCTCGCCCTCACGGATGCCACGGCCCGTCCCGTCCTCGCCCCGCCCGGCGGCCAGCCCGCGTCGGTGACGACCATCCCCGGTGCGGCGAGCCTCGCAGCCAGCCTCCCGGCATACCAGCTCGCGGCGCTGCCGGGCCAGTTCGCGGCCTTCGACTCCGCGCCGGTGGCCGACCGCATGAGCATCGTCGGGGCGCCGCGAGCGCGGCTGACGGTGACGTCGTCCAGCACGTCGGCGACCTTCTACCTCAGCCTGTGGCAGGTCACGGCCGGGGTGGCGACCCTGCCGCGGCGGCTCGTCGCGCCCGTCACCGTCAGGACGACCCCGGGCGCCGCAACGACCGTGGACGTCGCCCTGCCGGCCGGGACGTGGACGCTCGAGGGCGGCAGCTCGGTGCGGCTGCTCGTGACGAGCACCGACTCGGCGTTCACCGGCACCCGCGCGGCCCGGGTCGACCGGGTCGCCGTCGCGGACGCGACCATCAGCCTGCCCTCGGTGGCCGGCCGGGTCGTCTCCGGCGACACCACCCGCGACACCGAGTCCATCGGGGTGGCCGCAGCAATCGTCGTCGTCCTGCTTGCGCTGCTCGGCTCGGCCTGGTGGCAGCGCCGTCGACGTCAGCACGAACCGGCCCGCGCGGACCTGATCGACGTGCCGCTCGTCGTCGACGGCCTCGTCAAGACCTACAAGGACGGGCACCGCGCGGTGAACGACGTGTCGTGGCGCGCCGACCGCGGCCAGGTCGTCGGCCTGCTCGGGCCCAACGGCGCCGGCAAGACGACGACGCTGCGGATGGTCATGGGCCTGATCCGACCCGACTCGGGGACGGTGCACGTCCTCGGCGACCCGATCCGCGCCGGCGCGCCGGTCCTCGCCCGGGTCGGCGCGCTGATCGAGGGTCCCGGCTTCCTGCCGCACCTCACCGGCCTGCAGAACCTGCGCGCCTACTGGGCGGCGACGGGACGGACCGAGGCCGACGCGGACTACGACCAGGTGCTTGAGGTCGCCGCCCTCGGCGACTCCATCAACCGCCCGGTCCGCTCCTACAGCCAGGGCATGCGGCAGCGGCTCGGCATCGCCCAGGCCATGCTCGGCATGCCGGAGGTCCTCATCCTCGACGAGCCGACCAACGGCCTCGACCCACCCCAGATCGCCGCGATGCGCCCGATCCTGCACCGGTATGCCGCGTCGGGGCGGACCGTCGTCGTCTCCAGCCACCTGCTGGGCGAGGTCGAGATGACCTGCTCCCACGTCGTCGTCATGCACGCCGGGAAGGTGGTCACGACCGGGACCGTCGCCGAGCTCGTCGACAGCTCCGACACGACCGTGGTCCTGCTCGGGCCCGGCGCGGACGCCGAGGCAGTGGCCGAGCGTCTGCGGCAGGTCGCGGGTGTCACAGAGGTCGACGTCGACCTCGACCCGGTGGAGGCCCGTCTGACCGTGACGGCCGACCTCCCCCGCGCCGAGGTGGTGCGGGCGGCAGCGGGGACCGGCGCCGACATCGTCGGCATCACCAGCCGCCGCCACCTCGAAGAGGTCTTCCTCGGCGTCATCGCCTCGGCCTCGGCCTCCGACGGTGAGCCCGGCGACGGGTCGCGGTCACTGACCGACCGTCTCCGGCAGGTGAGGTCCAGGTGAGCACGACCGACATCGACGTCCCCCACGTGGCACGCCGTCCGCTGTCCTGGCGGGCCGAGCTGCGCCGTCAGCTGGGCCGGCGCCGCACGATCTGGGCGTTCGTCCTGCTGCTCGCCCTCCCGCTGATCCTCGTCGGCGCCTTTGCCATCGGCGGGTCGAACGGCTCGTCGACGGCCGGCTCGCGTCTGGTCGACCTCGCGCAGTCGGGGTCGGCGAACTTCACCGTCTTCGCGACGTCTGCGGCGGCCTCGTTCCTGCTCGTGGTGCTCGCGGCGCTCTTCGTCGGCGACGCGGTGCCGTCCGAGGCCTCCTGGTCGACGCTGCGCTACCTGCTCCTCGCCCCCGTCCCGCGCGCCCGGCTGCTCACGAGCAAGCTCGTCGTGGCCATGGGGACGATGGCCCTGGCGGTCGCCGTCCTCGTCGGGTGGTCGCTGCTGGTCGGCGGCGTCGCCTACGGGTGGGCGCCCTTCACCAACCCCGCCGGCGGCGTCCTCGAATGGTCGACGCTGCTGCCGCGGCTCGTCGTCGTGGTCGCCTACCTCGTCGTCCTGCTCGCCCAGGTCGGCGCCATCGCCTTCTGGCTGGGCGTGCGCACCGACGCCCCGCTCGCCGCCGTCGGCGGGGCCGTCATGGTGACGATCGTGTCGTCGATCCTCGGGCAGATCGAGACGCTGGGCTCGTGGCGCTACGGCCTGCCCATGTACTACGACCGCGCCTGGTTCGACCTGCTCACCCCCCAGGTCGACTGGACGTCGATGCGTCACGGGAGCCTCTGGTCGATCCTCTACACGATCATCTTCCTGGGCCTGGCCTACCGCACCTTCCGGCGCAAGGATGTCCTCAGCTGAGGACATCCTTGTGCCGGAGATGCGGTGGGAACGAGCATCCACCGGCCACGGGTGCCTCCGCTCGTCGCTGAGGTCAACGAGGCGGGGAACCCGCGGTCTACTTCAACGTGAAGCCCACCTGACAGCCCGTGTCCGAGCCGCGTGCCACGGTGATCTTGGAGGCATCCGCACAGTTGATTCCCCGCCAACCCTGGAAGCTCGTGCCGGCGCTCGCCTTGGCGGTCAGGCGCACGACGGTGCCCACGGGGTAGAAGGCGGAGCAGGCTCCCGTGCCGCCGCCACCCGAGATGGTGCAGTTGATCCCCGCGGGCTGCGAGGTGACGGTCCCGCTCCCGCTGCCTCCGGGAAAGACGGAGATGCTCCCGTTCGAGAAGGCGAACGGCGTCCAGACAGTGATGATCGAGTAGGCGGTCGCGGCCCCCGCCGTCCCGATGATGAGGGCGGACTGGCTGTTGGGCACCACCATGGTCGAGACCGCGAAGGTCGCGCTGGAGGAGCCGGCGGGCACTGTCACGGAGGCTGGTGCCGTCGCTGCCGCCGGATTGTCGCTGGACAAGGCGACGAGGAAACCGCCTGAGGGCGCCGGCGACGTCAGCGTGACCGTCCCGGTGGAGGACCCTCCACCGACGACGTCCGTCGGGCTGAGCTTCACTGAGGAGAGTGCTGTCGACACGACCAACGCGTTCTGCGCCACGACCGGTCCGGTTCCGGAGCTGGCGGCTGCCGAGCTGAGGTCCGCCAAGCCAGCGGCGGCGACGGCGAGTACGGCGCACGAGGCGAGGATCACGCGTCCCCGACCACGACGTCGAGTCGATGCACCCTGGGGTGTAGTCACAGTGTTCCTCCAAGTCCCCGGGAGCAGTCCCGGACGACGTTCATGGCCATGTCTCTGCGCCAGGACGGC
>NZ_JBKJPP010000175.1:0-3817 GCF_046595215.1 Lapillicoccus sp.
TCCTTGACCATGAGTGCCACGACGTGGCCCGGGTCACCACGGCGTCCCAGCTCGGCATACCCGCGGCCGCCGTGGAACGCGAGCGAGCCCTCGTTGGGCGGCTCGACGTTGACCTCGAGGGTCATCCGGCCGGAGGGGAGCGCGAGGGCCTCGAGCTCGTCGTAGACGAACCGTCCGAGCCCCCGCCGGCGGAATTGCTCAGCGATGACGATCCGGTCGAGATAGGCGAAGCCGGCACCGAAGCGTCGCGTGAACCACAGGTAGTTCTCCGAGTCGTAGTCGGTGCCCGCGCCGAAGGTCAGGACGAACCCCGCCACCGCGCCCCCGACGTCGATCACGTCCGCGCGGTCGGCCCACCGCCGCAGCTGGTCCAGCCGGGTCTCGTCCAGGGGAGAGAGCAGCTCGACGTCGTGCTCGTTGAGGGCGAGCACGGTGGGCACGTCGTCGTCGTGGATCGGCCGCAGCCTGGGGCTCTCGCTCATGACGCCAGTATTGCCAGCCCGGTCGATGCCCGCGGGCCCGGCCGGCGCTCCGAGACGCCCGGGTTCCGCCCGCCTCAGCCCAGACACGTCTGGCGAGTGGTGGGGGGGCGGGTCGGGGCGGGTCAGTCGGACCATCGGAAGGTGCGCTTCGCCGCCAGGGTGGCGAGCGCGGCCCAGCCGAGCAGGAGCAGCAGCGGTATGCCGTCCAGCCGGCCATCGACGAGGGCTGCCCGAAGGCCGTCGGCCAGGGCGGAGGACGGCAGCGCCGCCGCGACGTGGCTCAGGCCGGCCGGCAGCTCGGACCGCGGCAGGATGACCCCGCCGAGGACGAGCAGCAGGATCCACGCGAGGTTGGCGATGGCGAGCACCCCCTCGGCGCGGACCGCCCCGGCGAGGAGCAGGGCGAGGGCGACGAACGCCCACGTGCCCGCGAGGAGGAACAGCACGGCATACGGGAGGCCTGCGAGCTGTGGGTGCCAGCCGAGGAGGAGCCCGGCCCCGCCGAGGACGACCCACTGGACCACCTCGACGGCGAGCGTCGCCAGGGCCTTGCCCCACAGCAGGCCGCCGCGGCCCAGCGGGGTGGTCCCGAGCAGTCGCAGCACGGAGTAGCGCCGGTCGAACCCCGTCGAGATGGCCTGCGCGGTGAAGGCGGCCGAGATGACGCAGAGGGCGAGCACCCCGGGGACGGCGAGGTCGATGCGTCGGCCGGCCCCGAGTGAGGGGGAGCTGCTCAACGCCAGCCCGACGAGGGCGCCGAGGGGCAGGACGAGAGAGACGAGCAGCTGCTCGCCGTTGCGGACGAGCGTCCCGAGCTCAAACCTGGCCTGCGCGACGACGCGGCGCCGGGTCGGGGCGGCCTGCGGCGCCGACAGACGGGGGGAGCGGCCGTCCGGGAGCGTGCTCATCGGCGCACCGCCTCGGTGAGCTGGAAGTAGACCTGCTCGAGCGATCGGTCGCCCACGACCTCGGCCACGGAGCCCTCGGCGACGGTCCGGCCCTCGCTGACGATGACGAGGTGGTCGGCCAGGCGCTCGGCCTCCTCGAAGGAGTGCGTCGTCACGACGATGGTCGTCCCCTCGTCGCGGCACTGCTCGACGAGGTCGTAGACGTCGAGGCGACCGTGCGGGTCGAGCCCGGCCGTCGGCTCGTCGAGGAAGGCCACCTCGGGGCGACCCACGAGCGCCGCGGCCAGGGCGAGGCGCTGTCTCTGCCCGCCGGACAGCCGTCGGACGGTCGTGCCGGCGAAGGCGTCGATGCCGAGGCGTCGGGCCAGGCCCCCTACGTCGGCGGGCACGGCATACAGGGCGGCGAGGTGGTGCAGCAGTCGCATCGGCTTGGTGCCGTTGGGCAGGCCGCCGGACTGGAGCATGACGCCCACCCGGGCGCGCTGGTCGGCGGGGGAGTGCCACGGGTCGGTGCCGAGGACCCGGACACTGCCGTCGTCGGGGCGTTGCAGGCCCACCGCGCACTCGATCGCCGTCGTCTTGCCGGCCCCGTTGGGGCCGAGGACCGCCGTGACCCGCCCCGTCGAGGCCGACCAGGTCATCCCGTCGACGGCCGTGGTCGCGCCGAACCGACGGACGAGGCCGTCGAATCGGACGGCGTGCGGGAGCATGGGTGGCACGCCGGGAGTCTAGGCAGCGCGGCCGGGCCGGCGCGCTTAGGGTGACCTTACTTCACAGGACTCCACCAATTACGTCATACTGGTGTGGTGTTTATCGACGACGGCTCCTCAGCGGACTGCGAGACCACCTCGCAGCACCTCGAGCACCGCACCCGCGAGCGGGTGGTGGAGGTCATCTCCGAGCACGGACCGGTCACTGCGGCCGAGGTCGGCACGCTCCTGGGCCTGACGCCGGCAGCGGTCCGCCGCCACCTCGACGCCCTCGCCGAGCAGCACGCGGTCGTCGAGCACGCGGTCGTCGAGCACGACGCCAGCGGCGCGACCCACCGGCGCCGCGGTCGCCCGGCCCGGGCCTTCGTCATCGCCGATGCCGGCCACGAGTCGCTGTCGGCCGACTACGACGAGCTCGCCGTGCACGCCCTGCGCTACCTCCAGAGCGCGGTCGGCCCCCACGCCGTCGCCGACTTCGCCCGCGAGCGGGTGGCCGGCCTCGAGACCCGGTATGCCGCGCGGCTCACCGCCGCCGGCAGCGACCCCGCAGCCCGCGCCGACGCGCTCGTCGCGGCCCTGACCGGGGACGGGTTCGCCGCGTCGGCCCGCCCGGTGGGCGCAGGTGGTCTCGCCGGGGTGCAGCTCTGCCAGGGCCACTGCCCGGTCAAGCACGTAGCCGAGGAGTTCCCGGCGCTCTGCGACGCCGAGACCGACGCCTTCTCGCGCCTGCTCGGCGTCCACGTCCAGCGCCTCGCCACCCTGGCCGCCGGCCACCACGTCTGCACCACCTTCATCCCGACCCCCCGGGTCCGCGCCTCCACCGCGCCGGCCGAGGGCCCACTGCGCGGGGCTTCGGGAACACCGCGCCGCCCGCGAGTCTTGGACTCCACGGCACGCCGCACCGACCAGCACACCGCTCTCACCCAGGAAAGGTCCTCGCGATGAGCACCAGCATCGAAGAGCTCAACCCAGGTCTGAAGGACCTCGGCCGATACGAGTACGGCTGGGCCGACTCCGACACCGCGGGCGCCACCGCCAAGAGGGGGCTGAACGAGGACGTCGTCCGCGACATCTCCAGCCGCAAGAGCGAGCCGCAGTGGATGCTCGACCTGCGCCTGAAGTCGCTGCGACTGTTCGGCAAGAAGCCGATGCCCACCTGGGGTTCGGACCTCACCGGCATCGACTTCCAGAACATCAAGTACTTCGTGAAGTCCACGGAGAAGCAGGCCACCTCGTGGGACGAGCTGCCCGAGGACATCCGCAACACCTACGACCGGCTCGGGATCCCGGAGGCGGAGAAGCAGCGCCTCATCGGTGGCGTCGCCGCCCAGTACGAGTCCGAGGTCGTCTACCACCAGATCCGCGAGGACCTGGAGGAGAAGGGCGTCATCTTCGTCGACACCGACACGGCCCTGCGCGAGCACGAGGAGCTCTTCCGGGAGTACTTCACGTCGGTGATCCCCGCCGGCGACAACAAGTTCGCCTCGCTCAACACCGCGGTGTGGTCCGGCGGCTCGTTCATCTACGTGCCCAAGAACGTCAAGATCGACATCCCGCTGCAGGCTTATTTCCGGATCAACACCGAGAACATGGGCCAGTTCGAGCGCACCCTGATCATCGCCGACGAGGGCTCCGACGTGCACTACGTCGAGGGCTGCACCGCCCCGATCTACAAGTCGGACTCGCTGCATTCCGCCGTGGTCGAGATCATCGTGAA
>NZ_JBKJPP010000102.1:0-26506 GCF_046595215.1 Lapillicoccus sp.
CTGGAGGTTGTTCTTCACCCGGTGGTGGATCTCGCGGATGGTCGCGTCCTTGGTCAGCAGCTCCTGCTCGCGTCGGCGCAGCTCGCTGACATCGCGCAGCAGCACGATCGCCCCGACACGCTGCCCCGCCTCGGTGAGCGGGATCGCGCGCATCGTGATGACCGAGCCACCGTTGCCCACCTCGGTGCGCCACGGCTGGCGCCCGGTCAGGACGAACGGCAGCCCTTCGTCGACGGGGGAGCTGTCGCGCAGCACCACCGTGGTCACGATCTGCGAGAGGGACCCGCCGGTCACCTCGCCGACGTAGCCCAAGCGGTGGATCGCCGAGATGGCGTTCGGGCTGGCATAGCTGATGATCCCCTCGTAGTCCAGGCGCAGCACGCCGTCTCCGACCCGCGGCGCCCCCCGGCGCAGCCCCGTCGGCGCGGACGCGTGCGGGAACTCCCCTGCCGCGACCATCCGCGCCAGGGCGTCGGCGGTGGCGAGGTAGGTCAGCTCCAGCCGGCTCGGCGTGCGCATCACCGACAGGTTCGTATGCCGGGTGAGCACGGCGATCGCGCGGCCGAGACGGACGACCGGGATGGACTCCTCCCGCACCGGGAGGTCGTCGCGCCACTCGGTGTCGCGCTCCCGGACGATCCGCCGCTCGGTGAGGGCCTGCTCGAGGAGCTCGGCGCGGGCCCGCGTCGAGGTCAGGCCCACCTGATCCTCGGAGAAGACCATCTGACCCGTCGTCGGCCGGACGTGCGCGACCGCCTCCCACTCCGCCGGTGACACCCTGATCCAGAGCACGAGGTCCGCGAAGGACAGGTCGGACATCAGCTGCCAGTCACCGACGAGCTGGTGCAGCCACTCGATGTCAGCCGGCCGCAACTCGGGGTGCTCGTGGAGGATCTCGGCGAGCGTGGGCACAGCGGCAGCGTAATCGCCCACCCCGGCTGGGCTGCGCCGGGTGCGCGTCTCAGCCGGCCCGTCCGCCGCTGCGGAGCACCCCACGCAGGGTGCGCAGTGCAACGGACAGGGCGGCGATGCCGGCGTGCTCGAGACGTTCGATGCCTCCGAGCGCCGTCTTCGCCCGGTCCAGGGCGTCCTTGTTGGCCTCAGCCCACTGCTCGAACCGACGCGACGGGGACCCTCCCGAGTCGCTGGTCGCGAGCACCGACCGGGTCAGTGAGTCGAGCACGGCATACAGGTCGTCGCGCATGGCACCGCGGGCCAACGCATCCCACCGGTCGTCGCGCGGCAGCTTGCTCACCCTGGAGAGCATCTCGTCGATGCCGAACCGCTCGGACGCACAGTAGTAGACGGCGACGACGTCGGCGACCGGCACCTGCATCTCCTCGGCGATCTCGATCGCGTCGAGCATCGAGAAGAGGTCCAGCAGACCGGCCGCCTTGAGGGCGAGCTCCTTCGGCGCGCCGAGCTTCTCGAACTCCTGGGTGCGTTGCTCGAGGCGCGTGCGCTCGCTGCCCTGGAGCAGCTCGTGGATCTGGGGTGCGAACTCGGCCACATGGGTCCGGAACCGCGCCACCTCGGCGCCCACGTCGATGACCGACGGACGGGTGGTGAGGAACCAGCGGACGGCGCGGTCGAGCAGCCGGCGGAACTCGAGGTATAGCCCCGTCTGGGTCTCGGTCGAGACGACGGCGTCCAGCGCCTCGACGTCGGCGACATAGGAGGCGAGGTCGAACACCTCACGGCAGACGACGAAGGCGCGGGCGATCAGCTCGGGTCCGGCGCCGGTCTCCTCGGTCGCCCGGAAGGCGAAGGTGATGCCGCCGCGGTTGACCATGGAGTTGACGACCGCGTTCGTGATGATCTCGCGGCGCAGCGGGTGCGACGTCAGCTCCGCCGCGTAGGTGGAGCGGATCGGCTCGGCGAAGTAGTCCGTCAGCGTCTGCTGGAACCACGCGTCGTCGGGCAGCGCGGTCGGCAGCAGGTCGTCCTTGAGGGCGAGCTTGGCATAGGCGACCAGGACGGAGAACTCCGGTGACTTCAGCCCGCGGCCGTCGTCGTGGCGCTTGCCGATCTCGGCGTCGCTGGGCAGGAACTCGAGCGTCCGGTCGAGGTCACCGCGCTCCTCGAGCCAGCGGATGAGCCGCTGGTGGACAGGGATCATCGAGTGCTCTTGGGCCCGGGCGTTGCCGAGGAGGACGTTCTGCTCGTAGTTGTCGCGCAGGACCTGGGCGGCCACCTCGTCGGTCATCGACGCCAGTAGCACGTTGCGCTGCTTGAGGGTCAGGTCGCCCTCCCGGGTCAACCCGGTGAGGAGGATCTTGATGTTGACCTCGTGGTCGCTCGTGTCCACACCCGCCGAGTTGTCGATGGCGTCGGTGTTGATCCGCACCCCGGCGAAGGCGGCCTCGATCCGGCCGAGCTGGCTGCACCCGAGGTTGCCGCCCTCCCCGACGACCTGGGCCCGCAGCTCCTTGCCGTTGACGCGGATCGCGTCGTTGGCCCGGTCGCCGATCTCGCCGTTGCTCTCGCTCGAGGCCTTGACATAGGTGCCGATCCCGCCGTTCCAGAGGAGGTCGACCGGCGCCAGCAGGATCGCCTTCATGAGCTCTGCCGGCGTCATCGAGGTGGTCCCGCGCGCGATGCCGAGGGCCGCGGCGGCCTCCGGCGAGATCCGGACCGACTTCGCCCCCCGGTCGTAGATGCCGCCGCCGGCGCTGATGAGTGAGGCGTCGTAGTCGCCCCACGACGAGCGCGGGAGGTCGAACAGGCGCTGTCGCTCCGCGAACGACGAGGCCGCCACCGGATCCGGGTCGAGGAAGATGCTGCGGTGGTCGAAGGCAGCCACCAGCCGGATGTGCCCGGACAGGAGCATGCCGTTGCCGAAGACGTCGCCGCTCATGTCGCCCACGCCGACGACGGTGAACTGCTGCGTCTGGGTGTCGACGCCCATCTCGCGGAAGTGCCGTTTGACCGACTCCCAGGCGCCGCGGGCCGTGATGCCCATCGCCTTGTGGTCGTAGCCGGCCGAACCTCCGGAGGCGAACGCGTCGTCGAGCCAGTAGCCGTAGTCGCGCGCCATGGCGTTCGCGATGTCGGAGAAGGTCGCCGTGCCTTTGTCGGCCGCGACGACGAGGTAGGTGTCGTCCTCGTCATGGCGCACCACCGACGACGGCGGGACCGCCGCTCCGGCGACGAGGTTGTCGGTCAGGTCCAGGAGCCCGGAGATGAAGAGCCGGTAGGCCTCGATGCCCTCGGCCAGCCAGGCGTCCCGGTCGACGGACGGGTCGGGCAGCTGCTTGGCGTAGAACCCGCCCTTGGACCCCGTCGGGACGATGACCGCGTTCTTGACCATCTGGGCCTTCACGAGCCCGAGGACCTCGGTGCGGAAGTCCTCCCGACGGTCGCTCCAGCGCAGACCGCCACGTGCCACCTTGCCGAAGCGCAGGTGCACGCCCTCGATCCGCGGGCCGTAGACCCAGATCTCGAACATCGGACGCGGAGCGGGCAGGCCGGGCACCTTCTTGGGGTCGAGCTTGAGGCTGAGGCAGGGCTTGGCCCGGCCGTCGGCCCCCTGCTGGAAGTAGTTGGTCCGCAGCCCGGCGGTGATGACGCCGAGCAGGGCCCGGACGATGCGGTCGTGGTCGAGGCTCTTGACCGAGTCGAGCGCGTGGTGGATCGAGTCGACGACCGTCTGCTCGGCGCCCGCGCGCGCCTGACCCGGCTGCCCGGCATACCGGGTCGGGTCGAAGCGCGTCTCGAAGAGGTCGACGAGCTGGCGCGCGATGGGCGCGTTGCTGACCAGCGCGGCCTCGACATAGTCCTGGGAGAAGGTCGACTGCGTCTGGCGGAGGTACTTCGCGACGGCGCGCAGGATGACGACCTGGCGCCAGGTGAGCCCGGCGCCGAGGACGAGGGCGTTGAACCCGTCGGACTCGGCCTCGCCGCGCCAGACCGCGCGGACCGCGTCCTGCACGAGGGTCCGGCGGGCGTCGCGGTCGCTGCCCGTGCCCCAGTCGTCGGACTGTGGAGCGCGCAGGCCGAAGTCGTAGACGTGCACCGTGACGCCGTCCGCCCGGTTGACCTCGTAGGGGCGCTCGTCGGTCACCTCGACACCCAGGTGCGTGAAGAGCGGAAGGATCGCGGTCAACGAGAGCGGGCCGCGCCGGTAGAGCTTGAAGCGTCGCTCGGTGACCGGGGCACCCGGCTCCTGGTAGAGGTTGAGGTCGACCGAGTCCTCGGCGTCCAGGGACTCCATCCGCCTCAGGTCGGCGACGGCGACGCGGGGGTGGAAGTCCTCCTTGAAGGCCTCAGGAAGTCCCTTGCCGTAGAGGCCGATGAGCCGGGCGCCGGCCTCCTCGCCCTGCTCGGCACGAGCGGCCTCCACGAGGTCCTCGTCCCAGGTGCGCGTCGCGTCGATGATGTCGCGCTCGAGGGCGGCGGCGTCGACGTCCGGGATCGAGGTGCCCCGGGGGACGCGGGCGACGAAGTGCAGCCGGGCCAGCGTCGACTCCGCCACCCGTGTCGTGAAGTCGACGCTGGAGGCGTGGAACGCCCGGCGGAGGATGGCCTCCATCTTGAGCCGGACCGCGGTGTTGTAGCGGTCCCGGGGGAGGAAGACGAGGCAGGACATGAACCGGCCGTAGACGTCCTTGCGCAGGAACAGCCGGGTCCTGCGCCGCTCCTGCAGGTGCAGCACCGAGAGGGTGATGTCGAGCAGCTCATCGGGCGCGGTCTGGAAGAGCTCGTCGCGCGGATAGCTCTCCATCACCTCGAGCAGGTCCTTGCCCGAGTGGCTGTCCGGGGTGAAGCCGGCCTTGTCGAGGATCTCCCGGACGCGGTCGTCCAGGATGGGGATGTTGAGGATCGACTCGGTGTAGGCGCTCGAGGCGAAGAGGCCCAGGAAGCGCCGCTCCCCCGTCACCTCGCCCTGCTCGTCGAAGGTCTTGACGCCGACGTAGTCGAGGTAGACCGACCGGTGCACC
This sequence comes from Lapillicoccus sp., assembly GCF_046595215.1. NCBI lineage: Bacteria > Bacillati > Actinomycetota > Actinomycetes > Micrococcales > Intrasporangiaceae > Lapillicoccus > Lapillicoccus sp. The sequence continues at coordinate 4,941 of NZ_JBKJPP010000102.1, forward strand.
GTCGCCCGCGAGTTGGCCTTGGTGATGATGAGCAGCTGCTTCTCGCGGGCCTTGACCTGCGCGGCCGGCGTCATCCGGGCGAACGCCTCGGAGACGGGTCGGTCGTAGCGCAGCAGGCCGAGGCCGGTGCTCGGTGTCGCCTGCAGGACGTCCTCGTCGCCCTCCTTCTGCAGGGTGTACTCGCGGTAGCCGAGGAAGGTGAAGTGGTTGCCGGCGAGCCACTGCAGGAACCGGGCCGTCGAGGACGTCTCCGTCTCTGCGATCCCTGCAGGCGGGTCGTCCCGAAGGGACTGGGCGATCGAGACGCAGTTGTCCCGCATCTTCTCCCAGTCCTCGACGGCGTCGCGGACGTTGCCGAGGACCCGGCAGAGACCCTTGGACACCTCGGCGCGTTCGGCCTCGGAGCCGACCCGGTCGATCTCGAGGTGCATCCACGACTCCGTCGCCACGCCGAACTCGCCGTCGGGCGCCTTGTCGACGTCGAGGACCTCCTCAAGGGCGCCCGTCGCGTCACGACGGACGATGAGCTGGGGGTGGACGACGAGGTGGATACCTCTGTCGCGGACAGTCAGCTCTGCCGTGACCGAGTCGACGAGGAAGGGCATGTCGTCGGTGACTACCTGGACGACCGTGTGACCGCTCGTCCAGCCCTCCGACTCGATGCTCGGGTTGACGACGGAGACGTTGACGGTGCCGACGGCCCGCTGCCGGGCGAGGTCCTCCTGGGCCAGCGCGGCGCCCAGGAGGTCCCCCGGCTCACGCGCCAGCAGGTCCTCGGTGGCGACGTGGCGGTAGTACCGGCGCAGGAACGCCTCGACGGCGTCGGCGGAGCCTCGTTGCGCGAACGCGGCTGCAGCGTGGAGCCGTTGGGAGCGTGACTGCTGGAGAGACGCTGACATGCGCGGTGGCGATCCTCACCTGGTCGGGCTCGTGGGCACGCGTCGTCGAGTGCCGGATCGAGCCTATCCCTCAGTCCGCATGCTGGACGCCTTCACGTGCCGCGCCCCGCCGGTGGAGAAGTTCCGGGCCAGCACGGGGCCGCCCCTAGGCTGGTGCGGTGACCACCTCATCCGGGCCTGCTCGCAGGGGTCGCGCCGGCGGCGTGGAGCGTGCGCTCGCTGACGTGCGGCAGGTGGCGACTGCGGCATCAGAGACCCTGCTCGACCACGTGCCCGACACCGGCGACCACGCCACCGGACGGGCGGTCGACGACTTCGTGGAGCAGGCGAGCAACGCGCTGCGGGCCCTCGCCGAGTCCGTGGCCGAGACCCTCGGGCAGCTCGACGACGCAGCCCTGAGGGGGTGGGTGCGGTGATGGACGGCAGGACCGGTGACCCGGCCTCGTGCTCTCAGCTCGGAGGGGCCCTGCGCTCGGAGGCAGCACGACTGCTCGCGGTCCGAAGCGACCTGGACGCGGCGCTGTCCGGCCGGTCGAGGGCCGCCTCGTCAGAGGTCATGGGCCGTCGCGCGGGCGGCGAGGTCCACCTCCTCGACACGATCGCCGTGCAGCTCGACGCAGCGGGCACGCTCCTGCAGCACTACGCCCAGGAGCTGGCGCAGGTCGCGGAGTCGACCCGCCGGCTCGAGGCCGACGTGGCACACGCGGGACTCGAGATGGAGGGACTGCGGATCCTCGAGCCCTGGGGGGTGGCCCAGCCGGACGCCGCGGCCCGCCGACGGGCTGCGTTGCCCGAGCTGCAGATGCGCGCCGACCGCCTCGCCAGTCAGCTCGGTCGGGCCCGGGCCGCCGTGCAGCGGACCATGGCAGCGTCGGGGGACGTGCTCGGTCGCACCGCCGCTGCTGCGCGTGCTGGGCTGGAGACCTGAGCCGCTACGGTGACGGCATGAAGATCACCGAGACCTTCGAGTATGCCGCTGCCCCTGAGCGGGTCTTCGCCATGATCGCCGACCCCGCGTTCCAGGCTGCCAAGTGCGAGGCGACCCACCCGATCTCGCACACGGAGTCGGTGACGCCCAAGGGCGACCAGACCGAGATCGTGACGCGCAGGGTCCTGCCGACCGACGACTTCCCGGACTTCGCCAAGTCGATGATCGGGGCCAAGATCGCCGTGACCGAGACGGTCATCTGGAGCCGCGCCTCCGTCGACGGGTCGCGCACCGGCACGATCTCGCTCAGCATCGGTGACGCCCCGATCAGCATGAACGGCACCATGAAGCTTGCCCCGTCCGCAGTCGGGACCCGGATCGAGATCGACGGCGACCTCAAGGCCAAGATCCCGCTCATCGGCGGCAAGATCGAGAAGGCCGCTGCCCCCTCGATCATCAAGGCCATCGACAAGGAGCAGCAGACCGGGACGGCGTGGCTCAAGGCCTGATCGGCGTCCGGCCCCTGGGGGCGGCCCGACCGGCAGGTCAGCCCATGTGGGGGTAGGCGTGCGACGTCGGCGGGGCGAACGTCTCCTTGATCGAGCGGGCACTGGTCCAGCGCAACAGGTTCTGTGCGGCGCCAGCCTTGTCGTTCGTCCCCGAGGCCCGTCCGCCACCGAACGGCTGCTGCCCGACGACGGCCCCGGTCGGCTTGTCGTTGACGTAGAAGTTGCCGGCCGCGAACCGTAGTCTCGTCGTCGCGTCGGCGATGGCGACCCGGTCGCGGGCGATGATCGAACCGGTCAGCGCGTAGGGCGCGAACGACTCCATCTGCTCGAGCACCGCGTCGTAGCGCGCGTCCGGGAAGACGTGGACCGACAGGATCGGGCCGAAGTACTCGGTCCGGAACGACTCGTCGCTCGCGTCCGGGATCTCGAGCACCGTCGGGCGCACGAAGTAGCCCTCGGCGTCGTCGTAGCTGCCACCGGCAATCACCGTGACCTTCGGTGCCCGCCTGGCGCGGTCGATCGCGGCCGCGTTCCTCGCGAACGACCGGTCGTCGATGACGGCGCCCATGAAGTTCGAGAAGTCCGTGACGTCACCTTGCGACAGACCGTCGGTGAGCGAGGCGACGTCGTCGCGGATCTGACGCCACAGCGAGGCCGGGACGTAGGCGCGGGACGCGGCCGAGCACTTCTGGCCCTGGTACTCGAACGCGCCGCGGATCATCGCGGTGCGCAGCACGTCGGGATCGGCGGAGGGGTGGGCCAGGATGAAGTCCTTGCCCCCGGTCTCGCCGACGAGACGCGGATAGGTGCGGTAGCGCGTGAGGTTTGCCCCGACCTCCTGCCACAGGTGCTGGAAGGTCGGCGTCGAGCCGGTGAAATGGATGCCGGCGAGGTCGGGGTCCGCGAGGGCGACCTTGGAGACGTTGAGGCCGTCGCCGGTGACGAGATTGATGACGCCCGGCGGCAGGCCGGCCTCCTCGAGCAGCTCCATGGTGACCTGGGCAGCGAACTGTTGTGTCGGCGAGGGCTTCCAGACGACGGTGTTGCCCATCAGGGCCGGCGCGGTCGGGAGGTTGCCGGCGATGGCGGTGAAGTTGAACGGCGTGACCGCGTAGACGAAACCCTCGAGCGAGCGGTAGTCCGTGCGGTTCCAGATGCCCTTGCTGTTCAGCGGTGGCTGCTCGGCGAGGATCTGGCGCGCGAAGTGGACGTTGATCCGCCAGAAGTCGATCAGCTCGCACGCCGCGTCGATCTCGGCCTGGTAGCAGGTCTTGCTCTGGCCGAGCATCGTCGCCGCGTTGAGCCGGGCGCGCCACGGACCGGAGAGCAGCTCGGCGGCCTTGAGCAGGATGGCGGCGCGGTCGTCGAAGGACAGCTCGCGCCACCCGGGGGCCGCCGCCTTGGCGGCCTCGACCGCGGCCCTGGAGTCGGCAAGCGTCGCGTTCTTGAGGGTGCCGAGGACCTTGCGGTGCGCGTGCGGCTGGCGCACGGCGACCTTCTTGCCGCCGCCCATGACCCGCTTGCCGCCGATGGTGTGCGGCAGCTCGACGGGTCCGTTGCCGAGCTGCACCAGCGCCACCTCGAGCTCGGCCCGCTCGGGACTTCCCGGCGCGTAGTCGAGCACCGTCTCGTTGACGGGGGTGGGGACCTGGGTGACGGCGTCCATGCGGGGTTCTCCTGCGCCTGGGGGTGTTTTCGGTGCCCCTATCGTGGCATGTATGCCGGGAAGCCACCTTCACGACGATCGGCGCGGTCCCGCATGACAGTGCGGACGGTTGCGCGGCTCGCAGTCCACGACCTCGGTGGGCCGGGACACGGGCCCATGCTCGTGCTGATGCACGGCAACGGGGACTCGGGTGGGTGCTGGCCCGACGCCGCCCGGCGGTGGTCAACGGAGCACCACGTGCTCGCCGTGGATGCACGAGGCCACGGGGCCTCACCACGATTCACGCCGGACCAGCTCGACGAACCCGGAGACGTCTTCGTCGCCGATACCGTCGCGGCCCTTCGCGAACTGCGCGCACAGGCGGGCCCGGGAACCCCCCTCGTCGCCGTCGGTCACAGCCTCGGCGGAGCCGCCCTCACCGCGGCGTGTGCCGAGCATCCAGAGCTCGTCGACGCGCTCGTCCTCATCGATCCTCCGTGGGACAGTCCGCCTGTCCTCGGTGCCCGAGCTGACGTGGGGGCCGAGCGGGTGCGCCTCATCACGGCATACGTCTGCGATCCGCAGGCCGAGCTCGTCGCCCTGCGGGAGCGGGAGCCGCTCTGGCCCGAGGACGAGCGGGTGGCCTGGATCGAGGCCAAGGCCCAGCTCGACCTCGCCTACATCGCCACTGGCGCAGGCCGGCCCAGCACGCCGTGGACGGAGCACGTCCCGAAGATCGTGGTCCCGACCCTCGTCGTCACGGGCGACACCGGCGTCCTCGTGGGACCAGAGACGCGAAAAGCAGTGCAGGACATCAGCAACCCGGAGATCGAGGTCGTCGTGCTCACCGGTGCCGGACACTACGTGCGTCAGGACGCGACCGACGCCTTCCACGCGGTCGTCGACCCATGGCTCACCGGGCGCGTCACGGCCAGATCGCGCCGACCCACTCCGGGTGGTCGATGAGGGGGTTGCGGTTGTGCTGCCAGGCGTTGTCGATGACCTGGTTGCGGCGCACCTCGAAGGTGTCGGCGGGCCTGCCGCGCTCTCGAGCACCAAACGCCGGACGATCGCGACATGGGGGGTCTGCCAGGCTTCCGATCAACTGGTAAAGATGCCTGCTGTATCAAGTTCGACGGCGAACGGTGCCGACAAGGTCACGGATCCGCCGTCGATGCGACGGACGACCTGGAACGACCCGCCATCGTGAAGCGCCGTCAGCGTGTCCACGTCAGGCTCAACGATCCAGTACCCGAGCAGACCGCCCTCGGCATGGAGCGCCGTCTTGCGGCCCCAGTCATCGCCCTTGGTGGACGGTGAGGTGACGTCCACGACCAGTAGGGGAGCGACACGCAGGAGGTCGGGGCGGGGAGCGCCGCGCTCAGGGACCATGATCTCCGGCTCGAAGTCGGACCGCACCCTCATGCGCCACCCGAACCCCGGCAGCACTTCGCAGGTAGCGGGGACGGCATCCTCGAGCAGGCGGGTGAGGCGGCGGGCGATGACGACGTGGCATCTGGAAGGCGGATGCAGGTGAGGTTCCCCGTCGTCGTCCTCGTGGTGCATGGTCTCGCCCAGGGCCAGATATGTGCCGTAGGGCATTGCCTCGCGATCGGTATGCCGCGTGGCTGGGTCCTGGGGACGGCTACGGAATGAGCAGGGACGAGTCGCCGAACTCGTGCCAGAGGTAGCCACCTCCGACCGCCGCGTCATACGCCTGCTGGGTCAGCTCCGGACCGGCGACGGACTCGACGAGGTGCAGGTGCGACGCTGCCGGGTCGTGCCAGCCCGTGACCAGTCCCGTGACGAGCCGCGGCGGGTGCTCCGGCCCGAGGACCAGGTCCGTCCAGCCGAACGCAGCCGTGGCTGACCCGTCGTCGGTGACCGCCGACTCGAGGGCCCGGGTCACCGTCGTGCCGACCGCGATGACCCTGCGGCCGGCGGCCCTCGTCGCGTTGACGAGGTCGGCCGTGCTCTGGGGGACGTGGAAACGCTCCGGCTGGGGTGGCTCGCCGGCCTCCTGGGAGGAGACGCCGGTATGCAGCAGGACCGGCGCCACGCCGACCCCACGGGTGACCAGGTCGAGGACGACCTCTGCAGTGAACGGTCGCCCCGCGCTCGGCATCTCGGCGCTGCCGGGATGGCGGCCGAAGACGGTCTGGTAGTCGGCCAATGGGAGCCGCCTGCTGAGGTATCCGTAGGCGATGGGGCGCCCGACCTCCGCGAGTCGGCGCTCGAGGCCCTGACGGTCACTGATCTCGGCCACCCATAGCCGGTTTCCCTTTCCGGTGGGGGATGCCGGTGCGTCGGCCAACGGCCGGACAAGCGTCACCGTGATCCCACCACCGAGGCGGAGGGCGTCCCCCGGGCAGTGGTCGAGCACCGCTCGCTCGCCGTCCGGGGCGGTGCGGACCTCGACGACCCAGGCGTCCGATCCGAGCGGGGTCGCCAGGTGCAGCACCCGCTCGGTGCCGTCGGCCGCGACGGCGTCGACCTCGGCCGGCCTCGTCGCGGAGGTGTTGACGACGACGAGGTCGCCGGGCTCCAGGTGGTCCGCCAGGTGCGCGAACGTCGAGTGGACGATGCCCTCCGGCGACGCCACGAGCAGGCGCACGCCGTCCCGTCGCAGACCGCGGTCCTCGGGTGGGGCGTGCGCGGTCAGCGCGTCCGGCAGCTCGAACCGGGTGTGGGGTGAGGTCAGCGTCGTCATCGGGCCACCCCGATGACGGCGAGGTCGCTGGCCCGGAACCGCCCGCTCGGTGGCCGTTCGTCGAGGAGCCGCAGGATCGGGTCAACCACGGTCTCCGGCCCCGGCCGGTCGCTGATGTCCTCGCCAGGGAAGGCCGCCTGGTGCATTGCCGTGCGCATGTCGCCGGGGTCGACGGCATACACGGCGAGGTCGGGGTGCTCGGCGGCCAGGGTCAGGGCGAGGTGGTCCAGTGCCGCCTTGCTCGCGCCGTAGCCGCCCCACGTCTCGTAGTGCTCGACCGCGGCGTCGGAGGAGATCGACAGCACGGTCCCCCGGGCGCGGCCCAGCGCCCCGAGGAGCTGGCGGGTCAGGTCGGCCGGGGCGACAAGATTCGTCTCGAGGATGTCCCGCAGCGCTGCGGCGTGAAGCAACGCCAGCGGCGTGAGACCGCCCGGCCCGAGCGTGCTCGCGTTGTGGACGAGCAGGTCCAGGCTGCCGTCGCCGACGAGCTCGGCGAGCTGTGCGCGGTGCGCGGCGTCCGTGATGTCGCCGACGAGGGCCTCCACCTCGGTGACGCGGCTGAGCTCCTCGACGACGGCGCGCAGGGGTCCGGCGTGGCGGGCGTCGACGACGAGGTGCCATCCCCGTCGAGCCAGGGCCCGGGCCAGGGCACGGCCGAGACCGACGGAGGCCCCGGTGACGAGTGCGGTCTTCATGATGGTCCTTTCGATGGGAGTCACCCCATTGTTCAAGTTGAAGTCAGCATGAAGTCAAGTAGGATGTTCGGATGAAGGAAACCGACCTCCTCACCGTCTCCGAGGTCGCCGGGCGGAGCGGCTTTGCCGCGTCGGCCCTGCGCTACTACGAGACGGAGGGCCTGATCTCCTCCGAGCGCACCGCAGGCAACCAGCGGCGCTACCACCGTCAGGTGCTGCGACGGCTCGCCTTCATCAAGGCGGCCCGCAACATCGGGCTCGGTCTCGAGGAGGTCCGATCCGAGCTCGACCTGCTCCCCCTGGGCCGCACGCCGACGAAGGCCGACTGGCAACGGATCTCACGCGACTGGCGTGGGCGGCTCGACGAGCAGATCCAGGCCCTGGAGCGGCTTCGGGACGGCCTCGACTCCTGCATCGGCTGCGGGTGCCTCTCGCTCAGGCGGTGCGCCATCTCGAACCCGGGCGACGTCATGGCCACCCGGGGCGTGGGGGGCGCCGGGTTCTTGCCGCCACTGCTTCGCCGCCCGATCTGAGGGCACCCGATCCTTCCTGCGTGGACCTCGGGGCCCGGGAGGGTCAGCGGAACAGGTCGAGGACCGTGTCGAGCTCCGTCGCGTCGTACCAGAGCAGGTCCGGCTCCGCGCCGCCCTCGACCACCGAGCCCGACTCGTCGACGTGGAACGACACGACCCGGCCCAGGGGCACGGCCTCGGTGACGCGGATCTGGGAAGGCCGGTGCTCCGGGACGTGGGGCGCCGCCACCGACTCCGGCTCGACGTCCGCAGCGGCGACCACGCGCCGGTCCCCGAGCTGCGCCCGGAGCACGATGGCCGCGTCGGCCGCGTCGCAGAGCGCCTGGTACTCAAGAGCCTCCGCGTCCAACCCGGGGTGGGCGCGCTCGAGCTGCTGGGTCACGGCGAAGGCCGCGAGGTCGGAGCCCCCCAGAGACCGCTGCGCGGCGAGGCGACGCAGCGCGGCCGGGGAGAGGGGCACATAGATCCGGGTCTGGCGCATGCTGGTTGCCTCACTGCTCATAGCCGACGACTCATGGCTCAGAGCTCGGTGGGTTCGAACTCGTCGCTCGCCTCGATGGCCTCGATCCTGGTGATCTCCGGCAGCGTAGCGGGGTCGGCGAGCGCGGCGAGCGACGTCCTGAGGGACGTCGCGATCACCGTCGGGCGACGGCTGACGTCCATCATGTTGGCACCGATCGCCCGGAGGTCCTCGCTCCCCGGACCGATGACCGTCACCTCGACCCCGTCGGCGTGCACGATCGCCGTCTCGCGCAGGGCCCGGGCCGTCACGCGGGCCCGCCACTGCCGCTCGATCCTGCTGGCGATGGGGCCCGGCTGGTCGAGGTCGAAGGAGACCTGCGGGGCCAGGACGTAGACCTCGTCGAGACCGAGACCGACCATGAGGTCGAGGTTCGTCGACGACCACGTGCCGCCGTCGATGTAGCGGCGGCCCTCGATCCGCACGGGCGAGTACCACCCGGGGATCGCGCACGACGCCATCACCGCGTCGGCCACGTCCGTCCGGGGCGCCCCCTCCCGACCGAACGGGACGCGCGCCCCCGCGTCGTAGTCGAACGCGACCACCGTCAGGCCGTGGCGTGCGACCCACCCGGACGGGACGACGTGGCGGATCATCGCCCCGACGCTGTCGAGCCGGCCCCGCCCCTCGGGCATCAGCGCGGCGAGCACCGCCGTCGGCGGCAACTGTCTCAGCTCGCGAATCCCTTTGCGCAGCAACAGCGGAGAGCCGAATCCGGCCTTCGGTGCCGGCGGGCGGTCGCCACCGGTCGCCTCGTCGTAGTCCCAGGCGAAGCCCGCGAGCGCGCCGGTGTCGACGTGTCCCTCGAGCTGGTGCGTGCGCAGGTCGGAGACCGTGACGCCTGCCGCGAGCAGGGTGCACAGGACCGAGCCGGCGGACGTCCCGATCAGCTCGTCGAACGAGGAGACCTCGACACCGAGCCGGTCCTCGAGGGCGCTCAGGGCACCGATCGTCCACGCGGCACCGAGGACGCCGCCCCCGCCCAGCACGAGCCCCCGTCGCGTCATCGCGCCGAGTCCCGCCCGGCCGCGAGCTCGGCGAGCGAGTCGATGATGCTCTGACCCAGCACCTCGATGTCGGGCATGGCGTTGCGGTCGGCGTTAAGGCCGAAGTAGACCCCCCCGTCGTAGGACGTCAGCCCGATGGCCAACGCCTGCCCACGGGCCAGCGGGATGACCGGGTAGGTCGACAGCATCGACGCGTCGCCGGCATACAGGGTGCTCTGCGGCCCCGGGACGTTGGTGATGATGACGTTGAAGAGTCGCCGCGCCATGGCGTTGCCCAGTCTCGCACCGAGGGAGTGCAGCGTCGGCGGGGCGAACCCCGCGAGCCCGACGAGGCGCTCGGCCCCGACCGCCTGGCCGTTCTCTACCTGTTGGCGCATCGAGAAGGCGATCTGGTGCAGGCGCATCGAGGCGCCCGGCTCCCCGACGGGGAGGTCGACGAAGCAGGCGGTGAGCTGGGTCAGCCCCGGGGCGCCCTCCCCGGCCTCGACACTCACCGGGACCATGGCCCGCACGACGGAGCTGGCGTGGACCGGCTCGCCCCGGGTGAGCAGCCAGGAGCGGAAGGCCCCCGCGACAGTGGCGAGGACGACGTCGTTGATCGACACGTCGTCGGCGTAGGCCCCGCGGGCGAGCCGGGTGCGGACCGTGCGGTAGTCATCGAGGTCCGTCCCGACCATGACGAACCGGCGCGCCATCCCGATCTCGGCGTTGAGCGGCGACACCGGAGCAGGTCGGGCTGCGCCACGGGCGAGCGTCGTCACGAGGGAGCCGAGGCCGCTGAGGACCCGGCTGCCGACGTCCCTGACCTCGCCCAACCCCTCACGCACCGAGTCGACGACCTGACCCGGCATGAAGATCGCGTCGGTGACTGCTCCGCCGATCAGCTCGAGGTCGCTCGGCTCGCGGTCTGGACGCCAGGTGTCCACCACCTCCTCGCCATCGCCCGGCTCGCCCTTGACGAGCAGCTGGGCGATGTCGAGGGTGTTGACGCCGTCGACGAGGGCGTGGTGGGTCTTGGTGATGATGGCGAACCGGCCGTGCTCGAGGCCCTCGACGAGGTAGGCCTCCCAGAGCGGGCGGCGGCGGTCGAGCGGGCGCGGCTGGATGCGGGCGACGAAGTCCTCGAGCTGCTCGTCGGCGCCGGGCTTCGGCAGCGCCGAACGGCGCACGTGGTAGCTGAGGTCGAACCTCTCGTCGTCCACCCACACGGGGTTGGCCAGGCGCCCCGGGACCTCGCGGATCTTCTGCCGGTAGCGCGGCAGATGGGCGATCCGCCGGGAGATGAGGGCCACCAGCCGCTCGTAGTCGAACCCGGTCGGACCGGGCTCGAAGACCATGACCGACCCGACGTGCATGACCGTCGTCGCCTCCTCGAGGTAGAGGAACGACGCATCCAGGGAGCTCATCCGGTCGGACACGGCCTCATCGTGTCAGACCGGCCTGCCTAGACTCCTCGTGTGTCCGATCTGTCCCGAAGCTCACCACTCCGTCGCCTCCGCACGAGGACGGCCGGGTATGCCGGGTGCCTCGCGCTCGCGGCAGCCCTCACCGCCTGCTCGGGCCCGGCGAGCACGATCACCCCGCCCAGCACCACGGGCGCGGCCAGCACGACCACCCCGCCCGGCACCACGGGCGCGGCCAGCACGACCACCCCGCCCAGCACCACGGCTGCCGGACGGACCATCCGGGTGCAGGTCACTGGCACGTCGGTCGATCCGGCCCCCGCCCGGGTCGACCTCGCCGTCGGGGAGACGCTCACCATCGTCGTCACCAGCGACCGCACCGACCGGGTCCACGCCCACGGCTTCGAGGTCGAGCAGGACCTGCCTGCGGGCCGACCGACCACCCTGACCCTGACCGGCACGCAGACCGGCCTCTTCGAGGTCGAGACCCACGAGTCCGGCCTGACGTTGCTGACCGTTGCCGTTCGCTGACCTCGCCGTCCTGGTGGCGCCGGCCCACGGGGTCGGCAGCCGCCAGGACCTGCCGCTGCCCTTCGCGGCGCTCGTCATCGGGGCCGCCCTGGCCCTGCTGGCCTCGTTCGTGGCCCTCGGCGTGCTGTGGCGCGAGCCGCGCCTACGCGAGGACGACGGCTGGGCCCTGCCGCACGGCATACAGGACGTCCTCGACTCCCGGTGGACCCGCGGCGTCGCCACGATGCTGTCGTTCCTGCTCACTGCCTGGGTGCTCCTCGCCCTCGTCGCGGGCCGCGACGACGCGAACAATCCCGTCCCCTCCGTCGTCTACGTCTGGTTGTGGGTCGGGATGCCTGCCCTGTCGATGCTGCTCGGGCCGGTCTGGGTGGTGCTCAACCCCCTCCGGTGGCTGCACCGCGGACTGAGCCGAGTGGCGCGGATCTCCCCCGACTTCACCCTCACCGACCTGACGGTCGGCCACTGGCCGGCCGCGGCGCTGCTGCTCGCCTTCACCTGGCTCGAGCTCATTGCCGACGACCGCACGAGCCAACCCGTGATGCGCCTCGCCGTCGGGTTCTTCGTCCTCGTCAGCGTCATCGGCTCGCTCGTCCTCGGGCGGGCCTGGTTCCGGCAGGGCGACCCCTTCGAGGTGCTGTCCCACCTCTACGGCCGGCTCTCCCCCCTTGGGCGCCGGCCCGACGGGCGGCTCGTCCTGCGCACGCCCGTCCACGGCGCAAGCCTGCTCGACGGGGGGCGTGGGCTGCTGGCCACGACCGCGGTGATGCTCGGCGGCACGGCATACGACAGCCTCTCCGGCGACATCCGGTATGCCGCGTGGGTCCAGTCCTCCAGCGCGCCCGGCCTGTTCCGGTCGCTCACGCTCGTCGGCGTGTGCCTGCTCGTCGCCGGGGCGATGCACGCGGCCGCAGCACTGTCGGCGTCCCTGGCCCGCGTCTCCCCCCGCGGGTTCGCCGCCCGGCTGGCCCCGTCGCTCATCCCGATCGCGGCGGGCTACCTCGTCGCCCACTACTGGTCGTTGCTGGTCTATCAGGGGCAGATCACGCTGCGGCTGCTCAGCGACCCCCTCGGGACGGGCGCCGACTGGCTGGGCACGGGGGGTCTCACCCCCAACCAGGCCCTCATCGCCCCGACCGTCGTCGCCGTCGTCCAGGCCGGCGCGATCGTCACCGGGCACGTCCTCGGTCTCGTCGTCGCCCACGAGCACGCCCTCCACCTGGTCGACCGCCGGCACGCCGTCGTGGGCCAGCTGCCGTTGATGGTGCTGATGGTCCTTTACACCGTCGGCGGGCTGTCGCTGCTCTTCGCCGGCTGACCTGACGCATCACGCGGACGTCCACCTCGGGGAACGCGTAGCGGCGACACCCGACGCGACCGCGCCGGGTCCAGCAGGCCTGCGCCGACAGGGCGGCGCGGGCCGTCGTCGGCCCCGGCGACGTCAGCGGCGCGACCGGCGGGCCGCCCTGACCGGGACGCCGGCGACGGAGGCGGCGAGCGCCCGCAGGGCGACCCGGGCGGGCGAGCCCGGAGCACACTCGCAGAGGGCGCGCCCCTCGCGCGCGGCGTCGTCGAGCGCCTGGGGGTCGTCGGGCACGAAGTCGACCTGCTCGACCCCGGCGAAGCGGGCGAGGGCGTCCGAGACCCTGCTCTCGGGACGCGAACCCACCGAGCTGGACCTGACCCGGTTGACGACCACCCTCGGCGGGGGCGAGGGCACCGTTCCCAGCTCCTGCAGCCCCCGCACGAGGCGCTGCAGACCCACGGGGTCGCAGGAGCCGACCGCGAGGAGGTCATCGGCGACGGAGAGCGTCGTCAGCGTGGCCGCGTTGCGGCGCGGGGCCCGGGTGTCGTAGCTGAGCTCCTCGTCGTCCTCGAGGTTGAAGCCGCAGTCGACCACGACGACCTCGGCCAGGGACCGCGCGAGCTCGATCACCCGCTCCAGGGCCGCCGGGCGGATCTCTGGCCACCGCTCGGCCTTGGGGATGCCGGTGATGACCCGCATCCCCCGGGTCACCTGCGGGGAGAGTCGGGCCAGGGTCGGCAGGTCGAGGGTGCCCTGGTCGGCCGCCCGGGCGGCGGCGGCGAGACCGGGGGCCTCGTCGAGCAGGGACAGCGCCTGCGCCACCGACCCGCCGTAGGTGTCCGCGTCGACGAGCACGGTCGAGACGCCGAGGCCGGCGAGCTCGGAGGCGATGGCGACCGCGACGGTGGTCCGGCCGGGTGCTCCCGTCGGGCCCCAGACGGCGACGACCCGGCCCGGGGGGTGGCGCTCGTCGTCGTCCGGCCCGTGGAGCATCGTGTGCGCCGCGGCCTCCGGGCCCTCGGTGAACGGGTCCGGAGGCAGGCCGGCGCGATCGAGAACCTGCGTGGCACTGGACGGCTCGAGGAGGGCTGCCTCCAGGACGGCCAGCGGCGACCCAGCCGCGACGACCGTCGTGATGCCCAGCTGCCGCAGGTGGCGCTCGGAGCCCTCGTCGCCGGGGGCGCTCACCCCCACGACGTGCAGGCCCGAGGCCCGCAGGGCCGCCACGGCTGAGAGGTCGAGTCCGCGCAGGTCGTCGGACACGACGGCCGCCGCCCCGAGACCGGCCGCGGCGGTGGCCAGGAGATCCGCCAGGTCCGCACACCGGCGCGCGATCCGCACCTGGTTGGACGCTTCGAGCGCCGTGGCGAGCTGGCTGTCCCACCGTCCCACGGCCGTCAGGACCGCCGTCATGACCCGCCAGACGATCCGGGGATCGGCACGAGCGTGAATCGGGACCGCTTGTCGCTCGCGGCGATGACGGCCTGCACCTGCGCCCGCGGCACGAGGACCTGCACCGCGGCCGTCGACGCGGCGGCCCCGAACCGACCCTGGTCGGAGGGAACCGCCCCGACACTGACCCGCTCGAGCGTCAGCCTGGCATCGAGATAGCGCTCCTGGGTCGTCGACAGGTCGCGCTCGCTCACCCACACGTCCACGACCGAGCCCACCCTGAGGGCGGTCGTGGAGTTGGCGTCCACCGAGATCGTCACGGGCTGCACGCCGACCTCGCTCTGGCCACCGACCGCGCCCACGGGGACGAGCTCACCGCGCGGGATCTCCCGCAGGGCGAAACGATCAGGAGCCAGACCGGTGAGTGCCGAGAGGTAGACCGCGCCGCGGTCACCCAGCTGGATGTCGACGCGGACGAGGTTGTCCACCGTGAGGCGGTCCCCCGGCTTGAGCGTCTGTGCGGCGGCATACATCGCCACCGTGTCGTCAGCACCGGCGATGACCTTGGCTCCCAGAGCCGTTGCGAGCAGCACGAGGATGACGCCGACGAGCAGCCGGGAGTCCCTCCACGAAGGCCGCTGCAGCCGCTTGGCCGTCGGTGTCGGCAACTCGCCCATGTCGTCCCCCTCCGGACCTATTGGCCCGCACGTGTGCCGCGACCACCACTGCAGAACTCATCATGGCCGACCCTTCGACAGCGTGTCACACGCATGCACAGGGCTGTGGACGAACTGGGAACCCGTGAGCTCCATGTGGGAAACTACTGACACATCCCTCCCCAATCCCCTATGGTAAAGAAACAGTAAAGAACTGCAACAGACGTTCTAACCATCGATGCCACCCGCCGCGTCCGACCGTGAGGAATCATCCCCAGCATGGCGACCCAACGCTTCCTTCAGCTCGCTGAAGTCTCCGAAGTCCTCAACATCTCCTCGGCGCAGGCTTATGCCCTGGTCCGGTCGGGTGAGCTCCCGGCGATCAAGGTCGGGGGGCGCGGACAGTGGCGTGTCGAGACCTCCGAGCTCGAGACCTACATCCAGCGGATGTACTCGGAGACCAAGGAGTTCGTCGCCGCCCATCCATTCGGCGCGAACGGCTCCGAGGGCAGCGAGTAGTCCTCGTCCGGTCCGCCGTCGGGCTCCTGCGAGAAGGGAGGCCGGGCGTGTCCGGACCGGTCGCCGTCGAGATGGCCCTCCGGGAGATCGCGCCGGTCGCCTCCACGACGCTCTTCCACAAGACTTCCCCCACGTCAGGACGGTCTCATGGAGCGACGCACCGTCCGGCTCGACGGATTCGACCCCGCCATCGCCCGGCGGATGGCCACAACCGTGTCGTGCACCGACGCGGACGACCTGCCGAGGGGTCGAGGGCGCCGGGGAGGTGCGGGAGGTCAACGGGCACCGCGTCCAGGTGATGCACCACGGACTGCTCGTCGAGGAGGGCGGCTACTTCGGTGCGTGGATGGCGGAGATCATCCGGACACTGCGCGGCCACCACGAGCCGCAGGAGGAGCTTGTCTTCGCCCGCATCGTGGAGCGCCTTCGCGCCGACGCCCCCGGGCAGCCGACGATGATCGAGTTCGGGAGCCACTGGACCTTCTACGGTCTGTGGTTCTGCACCGAGCTTGTCCAAGCGAGGGCTGTCGGGCTCGAACCCGACCCGGCCTATCTCGAGGTGGGGCGGCGCAACGCCGCCCTCAACGACCTCACGGACCGGGTGACCTTCGTGCACGGAGCAGTGGGAGGGCAACCGGGCGAGAGCCTCGAGTTCGTCGCCGAGAGTGACGGGCAGCGCCACCAGGTCGCTCAGCACGACCTCGCCTCACTGATGCGCGACCACGACCTGGACCATGTCGATCTCGTCCTGGCCGACATCCAAGGGTTCGAGACGGTGCTGCTCGACCGCGCCAGGAGCGACCTCGCTGCTGGCCGGGTCCGCTTCCTGATCGTGTCGACGCACCACCGCGCGATCTCCGGCGACCCGCTGACTCACCAGAAGGCGCTGAGGCTGCTCGCCGACTCCGGCGCTCACGTCATTGCCGAGCACAGCGTGCCCGAGTCCTATTCCGGTGACGGGCTGATCGCGGTGTCGTTCGACCCTCGAGACCGGGACCTCACGGTCACCGTGAGTCATGCCCGCAGCGTCGACTCGCTGTTCGGGGAGCTCGAGCACGAGGTCGCCGCGCTCCAGGCCGAGCACGCCGGCGCAGAGCATGCGAACGCCGAGCATCTCGCGCAGGAGCTGGCGCACCAGGGCGCCGCGATGCACACCGACGTGGACCGCACCCGGGCCGCGAGAGACGCGGCCGTGGCGCAGCGGGATGCTGCTGTGGCCGAGCGCGATGCCGCTGTGGCCGAGCTCGCCGCAGTGAGGTCGACCAAGCTCTGGCGCTGGTCCGGGGCGCCGCGGGCTCTCTACGCCAAGGTCGCGCGGCGGTGACCTCCCCGGTCCTCGCGTGAACCACCCCGCGTCCGGGTTACTGCTGACCGCGCTCCAGAGGCTCCGGTCATCGCCGCCGGGTCATCCGCGTCCGTGCCCATTCGGGGCCGCGGTGGTCAGCGCCGCCGCACGAGCGCAAGGGCCGCGAAGGGGAGGGTCCGGCAGGCCACGACGTGCTCGGCACGCCGCGGGAGGTCGGCCGGGTGCTCCGCGACATCCAGCGCGTCCTGGCCCACCGCGTCGATCGTGCCCCAGAGGGAGGCGCCGTCGACGTCGACGAGCTCCACCACCGCACGGTCACGGCTGATCGCCCGCAGCGCCGCGCCGAGGGTGAATCCCTTGGCCACGGCACCGGTCTGCTCCGCCCCGAGCAGACCGGTCACGACGCGGATCGCGCCGAAAGGCACGAGCACGGGCAGGTCCGGGCGCTCCTCGAGCAGGAGCCAGTCGGGACCGACGCCGGTGGCGCGTCCGGTCACGACACCCACCCCGGCCACCCGCACGGAGATCGCCCGGCCGCCGATGGTCGCCGTGAGCCGCTCGTGCAACCCGAGCAGCGCCCGCTCCCGGCGCGTCCTGTCCGCGACCTCGGCATCGAGCTCGCGCCGGCCGTCGGCCACGAGCTGGGCCTCGAGGTCGTCGAAGAGACGTTCCCAACGCATCGGGCGGTCCTTCCTGGAGATGGCTGCCGGTCCAAAGTCTAAGGACAGCACCCCCATCACGTCGTTAGACATCAAACGTTGGCAAACAGTGTCAAACATGGTTTGATGCAACTGTTCACGTCGGCATCGAACCCGGAGGCAGCGCTCATGAGCTCGACAGGATCACCCGTCACCCGTCAGCAGCGGACCCGCCTCACGAGCACGATCAGATCCCTCGCCGTGGCCGTCGGCGCACTGGTCGTCTCCGGCGCGGTCACGTCCCTTTTCACCGTCCTTGCCGCGTCCACGTGGGCCCGGATCGATGGCCCCGCCCCCGACTCGGCCGCCGACCTCCTCATCCTGGGCATGGTGTCGGCCGGGGCGTTGCTCACGGCGTGGCTCGGTCTCGGTGTCGTCGTCGCAGCTCTGGCGTCGCTGCCCGGCGCCTTCGGCGCGGCGTTCGACGCCCTGGCGCGTCGACTGGCCCCCGCCGCCGTGCGTCGCGCCGTCGCGCTGCTGCTCGGGACGGCCCTGACCCTCGCGGTGGTCCCCGGCTCGGCGCTGGCTGCGGGGGACCCGGTGCCGGGGGCCCGCACGTCAGCGGGCCTGTCGGTCACCGCGCCCGACCCAGGATTCCGCAGCACCACCCCTGCGCGCCCGGCAGTGGCCAGCGGCCCCACCGCGCCCGGCATCGCGGCACACGCCGCGCCAGCCCCCACCGCACCGGCCGCGGTCTCCTCCCTCGGCCCCCTGGGGCAGCATCCCCAGACCGGCACGAAGGCCGGAGGGGACGTGGTCGTCCGCCGTGGAGACACGCTGTGGCACATCGCCGCCCGTCACCTCGGACCCGGAGCAACCTCGGCCGAGATCGCCCACGAGTGGCCCCGGTGGCACGCCGTCAACCACGAGCTCATCGGACTGGACCCGGACCGCATCCAGCCCGGCCAGCGGCTCGTCCCGCCCGCCGCCAAGGATCGCTGATGTCCCTCGAACCGGCCCGTCTGCGTGTGGTCCCCCTGCCCCCCACCGCCCCGCCCGTCATCAGCATCGACGAGGTCATGACGACCCGCACGCCCTACATCCAGGACGCGCTCGCCGTCGACTTCACCCCGGACGACGACCGCTACTTCGAGCACCAACGCACCCGTTCGCTCGACCTGCCCGACCCGCACGCGTTCACCGTGCAGCTCGCCCAGGCGCTTGTCGAGGTCATGGCGGGCTCGCGCCCGGCCCCGCAGGTCCTGCGGTGGACCACCCCCGAGGTGTATGCCGTGCTCGCCCGCCGGTCCCTCGTCGCGGCCCGGCGCGGCCAGTCGTCGGCGCGACGGGCGGTCGTGCGACGGGTGCGCATCTGCGAGCCCGCGGACGGCGTCGTAGAGGCGTGCGTCGTCGTCGTGCACCACGACCGCGTCCGCGCCATGGCGATGCGGATGACCGGCCTGGACGGCCGCTGGATCGTCACCGACCTGACGGTCGGCTGACCCCGCCGGGGCCCGATCGCGCGCTCCGTGTCACCGGTCCGAGGTCGCTCCCTCCCGGGTCACTTGCCCCGGCGACGCGCCTTCTTGGAGGCGCGCTTCTGCGACCGGTTGCCCTCGTCCTCGGACCCGTCATCGGCAGCGTCGACGTCCCGCTCGCTGACCGAGCCGTCGTCGCTGGGGGCCGAGTAGTGCAGCCGCTTCGCGGACGGCCCCTCCAGACCCTTGGCCGAGATCACCGGGGCAGCCTGCGTGGCGGGCCGGTCCTGGGGCTCGCCAACCGGGTCGTCCTGTGCGGCCGTGGACAGGCCACCGACGAGATCGCTCACCGACATCGGCTGCACCACCGGGGCGGCGGCCTGCGGGTTGACCTCCACCTCGACGTTGAAGAGGTAGCCGACCGACTCCTCCTTGATGCCCTCCATCATCGCCTCGAAGAGCAGGAAGCCCTCCCGCTGGTATTCCACGAGCGGGTCGCGCTGGGCCATGGCGCGCAGGCCGATGCCCTCCTGCAGGTAGTCCATCTCATAGAGGTGCTCGCGCCACTTGCGGTCCAGGACCGACATGACGACGCGTCGTTCGACCTCGCGCATGACCTCCGAGCCAAGCACCTCCTCCCGGGTGTCGTAGGCGTGGTGGGCGTCGGACATGAGCTGTTCGCGGAGCATCTCGGCGGTGATGTTGCCCCGACCGCCGGCCTGCTCCTCGAGGTCCTCGATGGACAGCGAGACGGGGTAGAGGGTCTTCATCGCGGTCCAGAGCTGGTCGAGATCCCAGTCCCCGGCATACCCGTCCGACGTCGCGGAGCCGACGTAGCTGCTGATCACGTCGTTGACGAAGAGCCGGATCTGCTCCTCCATGTCCTCACCCTCGAGGACGCGACGGCGCTCGTCATAGATGACCTGGCGCTGCCGGTTGAGGACGTCGTCGTACTTGAGGACGTTCTTGCGGATCTCGTAGTTCTGCCCCTCGACCTGGCTCTGCGCGCTCTGGATCGAGCGGGAGACCATCTTGGACTCGATCGGGACGGCATCCTCCATCCGGGCCGTCGTCATGAACCGGTCGACCATCGCGGCGTTGAACAGGCGCATGAGGTCGTCCTGGAGCGAGAGGTAGAACCGGGACTCACCGGGGTCGCCCTGACGGCCCGACCGACCGCGCAGCTGGTTGTCGATGCGGCGCGACTCGTGGCGCTCGGTGCCCAGGACGTAGAGGCCGCCGAGCTCCTTGACCTCGTCGTGCTCGGTCTGGACGGCCAGCTCGGCTGCCGCGAAGGCAGCCTCCCACGCGGCCTCGTACTCCTCGGGGGTGTCCTCTGGGTCCAGCCCCCGGGACCGCAGCGCCTCGACGGCCCGGAACTCCGGGTTGCCGCCGAGCATGATGTCGGTGCCTCGACCGGCCATGTTCGTCGCGACGGTCACCGCGGCCTTGCGACCGGCCTCGGCCACGATGGAGGCTTCCCGCGCGTGCTGCTTCGCATTGAGGACCTCGTGCGTGATCCCGTGATTGCGCAGCTGCTGCGCGAGGTACTCGCTCTTCTCGACGCTCACCGTGCCCACGAGCACCGGCTGGCCCTTGGCGTTGCGCTCGGCGATGTCCTCGACGACGGCGTTGTACTTCGCCTCCTCGGTGCGGTAGACGAGGTCGGCCTGGTCCATCCGGACCATCGGCATGTTCGTCGGGATCGACACGACCCCCAGCTTGTAGATGGAGTTCAGCTCGGCGGCTTCGGTCTGGGCGGTGCCGGTCATCCCGGAGAGCGTGCCGTACATCCGGAAGTAGTTCTGCAGGGTGATCGTCGCGAGGGTCTGGTTCTCGTTCTGGATCTCGACGCCCTCCTTGGCCTCGATCGCCTGGTGCATCCCCTCGTTGTAGCGCCTGCCGGCGAGCATCCGGCCGGTGTGCTCGTCGACGATGAGGATCTCGCCGTCCATGTTGACGTAGTCCTTGTCCCGTTTGAACAGCTCCTTCGCCTTGATGGAGTTGTTGAGGTAGCCGATGAGCGGGGTGTTGACGGACTCGTAGAGGTTCTCGATGCCGAGGATGTCCTCGACCTTCTCGATGCCGGCCTCGAGGACGCCGATGGTGCGCTTCTTCTCGTCGACCTCGTAGTCGCCCTCCCCGGACTCGAGCTCGCCGCGGGTCAGCTTCTGCGCGATCTTGGCGAACTCGACGTACCACTTGGTGGCCTGGTCGGCCGGGCCCGAGATGATCAGCGGGGTGCGGGCCTCGTCGATGAGGATCGAGTCGACCTCGTCGACGACGGCGAAGTTGTGGCCACGCTGCACCAGCTCGTCGGTCGACCAGGCCATGTTGTCGCGCAGGTAGTCGAAGCCGAACTCGTTGTTGGTGCCGTAGGTGATGTCCTTGGCGTACTCGCCACGGCGCTGCTCGGGCGTCATCGACGCGAGGATGACGCCGGTCTCGAGGCCGAGGGCGCGGTGGACGCGGCCCATCAGCTCGGCCTGGTACTCCGCGAGGTAGTCGTTGACCGTGACGACGTGCACGCCCTTGCCCGAGAGCGCGTTGAGGTAGCACGGCAGCGTCGCGACGAGGGTCTTGCCCTCACCGGTCTTCATCTCCGCGATGTTGCCCAGGTGCAGCGCGGCCGCACCCATGATCTGTACGTCGAAGGGGCGCAGGCCCAGGACCCGCTTGGCCGCTTCGCGCACCGTGGCGAAGGCCTCGGGCATGATGTCGTCGAGGCTCTCGCCCGCGTCGAGGCGGGTCCGGAACTCGGCGGTCATGCCACGCAGCTCGGCGTCGGTCATCGAGACGAAGTCGTCCTCGATGGCGTTGACCGCCTTGACGATGGCTTCGAGCTCTCGCAGGATCTTGCCCTCGCCGATGCGGAGCAGCTTGTCGATGATGGC
>NZ_JBKJPP010000096.1:0-3392 GCF_046595215.1 Lapillicoccus sp.
GCGGGAGCGGCGAGCAGGACCGCGACAGACGCCACCCCCGCGGTGGCCGCCAACGCGACCGGCAGCACACGCGCAACGAAGCGGCTCAACCCGGAGCGCTCCAGGCCTGAACGGCGCCCGAACACGGGCCCAGCTGATGGTGTCGACTGTTGAGATCTCATGACGGTTCTTCCCTCACCTCGGTAAGTCCTGACCCGCGGACACCGCGACAGCGGTCCCCTGAAGCGCGATCAGACGATGGATCACCGACCAGACATGTTCAGTGAGCCTTCTGCACTTCACCCTCAGGGTGGATGCCCGATGCCTTCGAGGGATCCACCAGGAGGGGGGTGGCCCGGGCCCCAAAGTTGGGGGTCATCGGTCTGGCGATTCCGGGGACGCGCAGACCAGGTGTCTGCTACGCCGACCGGACTTCACCAGTCGTGCTCGCAGGGTCCCTCACCCGTCCAGACCGTCGGCGAGCGAGAGCGGGAACGTTGCGCACACGGTGGTCCCTCCGCCGGGGGGGCTGCTCAGCCGGATGCCGCCGCCGACGTCGGCGAGGGTGTCGGTCAGCAGGCGCAGGCCGACATGTCCCGACGGCGCTGGTATGCCGTGCATTCCGGTGCCGTCGTCGCTCACCGTCACGACGGCCTGGTCGCCCACGACGTCGGCGACGACAGAGGCCTGCGTGGCATGCGCATGTCGCACGACATTGCGCAGGGCCTCCCGGGCCACGCGGTAGACGAGCTTGGCCACTTCGGGCGAGGTGTCCGTCAGGGCGCTGTCGACGACCACGCTGACGAGCAGCCCGGACTCCCGCGCACGCTTTGCGAGCTCCTCGACAGCAGGCTGGAGGCCGCCGCCGGAGAGGCTTGACGGGTACACGTCGACGAGGAGCCCTCGCAGCGCCGTGACGTCTCGGTGCAGTTGGACGCTGACCGAGCCGAGGACCCGTCGCGCGTCCTCTGCCTCAGGTGGGAGCTGGTCGAGGACCGACGGCAGGGCGTAGCCGAGTCCGGCAAGGTCCTGGACCAGCCCGTCATGCAGGTCTCGTGCGATCCGACGGCGTTCGAGGTCCGAGGCGGACAGGGCATGTCGCAGCATGGTGCTCCGCTCCGCGCGGGCTCGGTCGACGCGCCGAGCCAGGGCCGTTGCCAGCGGGAGCAGGGCGATCTGGAAGAGCAGGAGGGTGCCGATGCCGAGGAACGCGAACCGGAGGACGATGTTGTTCTGGTCCTCCACCATGCGGTCGGTGGACCAGTACGACTCGAAGACCAACGGGACCCCGTCGGCGTCGTGGGCCCCGGCATACACCTCGAGCAACTCGCCGCGCGAACGTTCTTCGACGTTCTCGACCTTGGAGAGGTCCGAGACGGCCGCGGTGACGTCTTCTGTGCCGAAGAGGGCACTCACCTCGTCCTCCAAGGCGTAGGACCTCCCGATGAGATCGCTCTCGTCCGACCAGATCACGGACCCGGCCCGGCTCCAGAGCTTCATGTGGACGATCGACCCGTCGCGGATCCGGGTGCGCATCAGGTTGGCAAGCGTCTCGGTCTGGGCATTCGGTCCGGCTCGGACCTGGGCGTTGACGACCGGCGCGACGACACTGTGCGCGAATGCTGCGCCCCGGACGCTGGCCTCCCGGAGGGCGATGTCCGCAGCCAGCGCCCGGGCCACGAGCACCGTCCCCATGCCGACGACGACGAGGACGACGAGGCTCGAGACCACGTAGCGCTTGAGGGCATAGCGCAGGGCCGGTTCGGGGCTGCGCCCGGTCCGGGGGGCGCCCGGGCTATTCCTTGCCACCGACATGCACCAGGCCGCGGCGGTGGGCGATGACGACTGCCTCGAGCTGGGTGTGGGCGTTGAGCTTCACCAGGATGCTCTTGATGTAGCCGCGGCAGGTCAGCACCGAGAGCCCCAGGGCGCGGGCGATGACGACGACATCCGAACCGTCCGCGAGCATCTGCAGGACTTGTTGCTCTCGGTTGGTGAACGCCGAGTGCGCCTGAGCCGTCTCCGACGACGGTCTGGTGACCAGGTCCTTGACGAGGCTCGGGTGGATCACCGGGTCGTTGCGCCCGGCGGTGCGCAGGGCGCGCAGCAGGTCGGAGAGATTGCCGTCCTTGGGAAGGAGAGCGCACGCACCCGAAGCGACCGCTCGTGCGCGCAGCCCTTCGTCGATGAAGGCGGTCAGCACGATGACCCGGGTGTCAGGCCACCTGTGTGTCAACTTCGCCGTGGCGTCCAGCCCGTCCCCATCGGACAGGCGCACGTCCATCACCACGGCATCGGGGAGGAACCGCTCAGCATACGCCAGTGCTTCGCCCACCCCGTGGGCGGTCGCCACGCACTCGAGGTCGTCCTCGCGACCGATGGCCAGCGCCACCGCGTCGGCGACAGTGCGGTGGTCATCCACCACGAGCACCCGCGTCGTGCGCAGCCCGTGCGGCTGATATTCCGACCCGCCCACCGTCTGCCCCGCATTCCCCACGAGCCACGATTTCCAAACCTTTGCCCAGTATGGTGCCGGCCGGAGGCCAGCACCATAGCCCCAAGTGACCATGCGGAAGACGTCTACCCACGGGGCGCTGGGACGGAGACCTCCATGGGCCCGGGCGGACCCCAAGGTAACCCCATGGTCGGGCGGTCACCATGTCAGCGGGGATTCCTCAACGGTCGTTGGGGCCCATCGGGACCGGTCGTCGTCGGTTCAGCACGGCAACGGTCCACGGTGCACACCGTGAGGCTGACCCATGAGGCAAGGAGTTTCGTCGTGAGCGCATCCAGGCGAGCAGGACAGCGCCGTTCACGTGACGGCAACGCGGGGCAACGGGCCTGCCCGATGGCTCTCCCGGACGGGGGGTCGGTGTGATGTCCGGGGAATCTAGGGGCGCAGCCGGGCTGTCGCGCCGTACGATGTTGCGGCTGGGGGCTGCCGGAGGGGTCGGGGTGGCGTTGGCCGCCGCCCAGGGGGTGGGGGGCCCGCTCCTGGCACAGAAGGGGTTGTTGTCACCCGACGGGGCGTTCGCCGCCTCGTCGACAGGGCTCGGTGACCTGTTGTTCTACAGCGAGGCGTTCCCGACGAGCCCGTTGATCGTCTCGCCCTTCAAGGACGCGCTGCCGATCCTGAAGGCCATGGCGCCGTCCCCGAAGTCGGACTACACCACCTGGAGCAAGACACCGGGACCCGGCGTGGGCCAGCAGAACTCGTTGGGAAACGATCGGCACCAGATCTGGCCGGGCCAGATCGGCTACCCGGACCCGATCGTCTACAAGATCGAGCACCTGGTGCGCACCCACTCCTTCACCACCTCGCAGGTGCTGCCGATCGACGCCTTGGGCCGCCCGACGATCTCGTTCGACGCCTCCGGCGCCACCGTCAGCGCGGGCACCCTGCGGACGTTGCC
>NZ_JBKJPP010000205.1:0-34199 GCF_046595215.1 Lapillicoccus sp.
CCACCGCCGGCTACCAGCCCGGCGAAGTGGACCCAGTCACCATGCTCGGCTTCCAGGTCGAGATCCGCCCCCGCCTGGACCACTTCACGTACCACTTCGGCGACGGCCAGGACTTCGGGCCGACCAGCAACGAGGGCGGGGTCTACCCCGGCGGCGGCATCACCCACCAGTACCTCAAGGGCGGCGCCTACCCCGCCAACGTCGACACCACCTTCGGCGCCGACTTCCGCATCAACGGCGGTGACTGGGCGCCCATCCCCGACACCGTCACCGTGCCCGGACCGGCCACCCCCGTCACCGTCAAGACCGCCAGAGCGCAGCTCGTCAGCAACTGAGTCCTCAGCGACTGACGCCGGCGCCTCTATGTGCGTCGGGCAAAGGACAAGTCCCACGAGTGCAGTGGAAGCACACTTGCTTTCACTTCTCTTGTTTTCATTGCCTATTCACTTTCGCGGCCTTACGCTCCGGATCATCCAATGACGGACGGGCTGGACGAGGGACGAGGAGGTCTCGTGGCGTCACTGAGTGAGTTCGACCGCGAGCAGGCCATCCTGCTCGAGCTCGACGACCACGGCCGCGTCGAGGTCAGCTCCCTCTCCGCCCGCTTCGGGGTCTCGGCCGTCACCATCCGCAAGGACCTCGAGAGCCTCGAGCGCCGCGCCATGCTGCGCCGGATCCGCGGCGGGGCCCTGGTCTCCCCCCGCACCGACGAGGGCGCCTTCGACTTCCGCCACCGGGTCGCCTCCCGCGCCAAGCGGGCGATCGCCCAGCACGCCGCCCGGCTCGTGCGCCCCGGTGACGTCATCGCCATGGACTCCTCGACGACCTGCTTCTACCTCGCCGAGGAGCTCGCCGACATCCAGCCGCTCACCGTCGTCACCAACGGCCTGCGCACCTCGCAGTTCCTCCTGTCGAACTCCCGGGCCACGGTGATCATGCCCGGCGGGGTCCTGCGCCGGGCGTCCGAGTCGATGGTCGGCTTCTTCAGCGACGTCCTCGCCGGCCGCGGCCGGGTCGACAAGGGCTTCTTCGGCCTCGTCGGCCTCAGCCTCGAGCGCGGCCTGCTCGACATCACCCCCGAGGAGGCGCACGCCAAGGAGGCCCTCGCGGGCGCCTGCCGCGAGGTCTACGGCCTCTTCGACGCCTCCAAGGTGGAGCGCTTCGGCACCCACCCGTTCGTCACCATCGACCGGGTCACCCGCCTCATCTCGGACACGGCCGTCCCGGTCGACATCCACCGGGCCTGGAGCGCCGCCGGGGTGACGTGGGACCTCGTCGACCCGGACGCCACGGCCCGGCCAGCCCGGGGGCGGCGCCGGTGAGGATCCACCCGACCACCGTCGCGGCCGTCGACCTCGGCGCCGAGAGCGGGCGCGTCGCCGCCGTGACCTTCGACGGCACGCGCCTGCGCCTCGACGTCACGCACCGCTTCACCCACACGCCGCACCCGGTCGACGGCATCCTGCGCTGGGACCTCGACGCCCTCTGGAGCGGCATCCGCCACGGTCTGGCCACCCTCGCCGCCGGGGACGTCCCCATCGCCTCCGTCGGCGCCGACGCGTGGGGCGTCGACTACGGGCTGCTCGACGCGGACGGCGGGCTCGTCGACGACCCGACCTGCTACCGCGACCCGCGCCAACCCGTCGCGATGGCCCGCGCACTGAAAGCGGTCGGCCCACAACGGATCTACGGCGCCACCGGCGTCCAGATCATGGACATCAACACCCTCTTCGCCGTGGTCTCCGACGCTGCCGAGCACCCCGCGCGGCTCGAACGCGCCACGACGCTGGTGATGATGCCCGACGTCGTCCACCACCTCCTGTCGGCCTCCCGGGTCACGGAATACACCGCCGCCTCGACGACCGGGTTCTACGACATGGCCCGGGGCATCTGGGCGACCGACCTGCTCGACGACCTCGGGGTCCCCACCCACTTCCTCCCCGAGGTCGTGCCCCCCGGCACCGACGTCGGGCCGCTGCTGCCCGACCTCGCCCGCGGCCGGCTGGGCGGCGCCCGCGTCATCGTCCCCCCGGGCCACGACACCGCCAGCGCCGTCGTCGCGACACCGATGAGCGACCCGCGCGCGCTCTACATCTCCTCGGGCACCTGGTCCCTCGTCGGCGTCGAGGTCCCCGAGCCGGTCATCACCGACCGCACCCGCCGGGCCAACATCACCAACGAGGGCGGGTATGCCGGCACGATCCGGCTGCTGCGCAACGTCGCCGGTCTGTGGCTGCTCCAGGCCTGCCGACGCCACTGGGCGACGGAGGGCACCGTCTACTCCTACCCCGAGCTCGTCACGCTGGCCGGCACGGTGTCCGGTCTGCGCAGCATCGTCAACGGTGACGCCCCCGAGTTCCTCGACGGCCACGACGCGCCGTCGCGTATCCAGGACTACTGCGCGAGAACAGGATCCGTGGTCCCCCAGAGCGTGGCCGAGGTCGTCCGCTGCGTCCTCGACTCGCTCGCCCTCGGCTACCGCCACGTCGCCGAGGACCTCCACGACGTCACCGGGCACCGGGTCCCGAGCGTCAACATCGTCGGCGGCGGAGCCAACAACGCCCTGCTGTCCCAGCTCACGGCGGACGCCATCGGCGTGCCGGTGCACTGCGGTCCCGTCGAGGCGACCGCCCTCGGCAACGCCGCCACCCAGCTCGTGTCGCTGGGGGAGCTGGGTGGACTGAGCGACATCCGACGGGTCATCGCCGAGACCACCCAGGTCACGACCTACTCCCCCCACGAGCGAGAGGGGTGGGACACGGCATACGGACAGTTCACGCGGCTGGTCTCAATCGACCGCGAACGCCATGGCCTGCCGGGCGACTGACCCTCGCACCGCCTTTCACCACAACTGCACACCCGTCCTGACGCACCAACCCGGTCGATCAGGCACCCACCACCAGCCACGGCTGGGACCAGCACAAGGAGCTCCAAGGATGAATCTCACCACCACCGGCCGGGCCACGGCCGTCGTCACCCTCGCCGCGGCACTCGTCCTCAGCGGGTGCACGAAGAAGAACGACACGGCGGCGACGGGCGACTCCTCCGCCGCTGCCGGATCGGGCTCGACCGCCTCCGGCGGCGCGAAGAAGAAGGTGGCCTTCGTCCCCAAGCTGCAGGGCATCCCCTATTTCGAGGCGATGAACGCCGGTGGTCAGGCCGCCGCCAAGGACCTCAACATCGAGTGGCTCTACCAGGGCCCGACGCAGGCCGACGCCGCTGCCCAGGCGCAGATCGTCCGGTCCTACATCCAGCAGAAGGTCGACACGCTCATCGTCGCTCCCAACGACCCCGACTCGATGGCGCCGGTCCTCCAGCAGGCCAAGGACGCCGGCATCAAGGTCCTCACCTCCGACACCGACGCCCCGAGCTCGGTCCGCTCCGCGTTCGTCTCGCAGGCCTCCACCGAGGGCATCGGCACCGCGCTCGTCGACCAGCTCGCGAAGGTCATGGGCAACAAGGGCAAGTACGCCATCGTGTCCTGCGGTGAGACGGCCCAGAACCTCAACGGCTGGATCGCGGTCCAGAAGAAGGTGACGGCCGAGAAGTACAAGGACATGTCGATCGTCAGCGTCGTCTACGCCGGGGAGGACCAGAACAAGGCCACCCAGATGGCAACCGACCTGATGAACGCCAACCCTGACCTCACAGGCCTCGTCGGCGAGTGCACCTCCTCGGCGCCGGGTGTGGCCCAGGCCGTCAAGGACGCCGGCAAGATCGGCAAGGTCTTCACGGTCGGCCTCGGCACCCCGAAGTCGATGGCGCCCTACCTCACCGACGGCTCCTCGTCGGCGTCCATCCTCTGGGACGTGCAGAACCTCGGCTACCTCACGGCGTGGGCCGGCCTGCAGGCCGCCGACGGAAAGACGCTCGAGGCCACCAACAAGGTCAACGACAAGATGACGGCCGTCACCTACGACGCCGCCAGCAAGGTGCTGCTCCTCGGCCCGCCGCTCGTCATCACCAAGGACAACGCCGGCACCTTCAGCTACTGACCCGGGCCGCCCTGAGCAGCTGACCCGCGGACCCGCGGACCCGCACCAGAACCGACGGAGGACACGTGGAAGCCCGGCTCGAGCTGAGAGACATCTCCAAGAGGTATGGCGGCGTGCGGGCCATCCGGCACGCCGAGCTCAAGGTCCTGCCGGGCACCGTCCACGCCATCGTCGGCGAGAACGGTGCCGGCAAGTCGACGCTGATCAAGATCATCGCCGGCGCCGAGGCCACCGACACGGGGACGATGGCCTTCGAGGGCGCACCAATGGACCTCTCCTCGACCCAGGAGGCGATGGCCTACGGCATCCAGACCGTCTACCAGGAGCCGCAGCTCTTCGCCGAGCTGACCGTCTCGGAGAACATCTTCATCGGCCGCGAGGTCGTCGCGGGCGGCCGGGTCGACTGGGCCGGGCAGCACGAGAAGGTCCTCGAGCTGCTCAGCCTGCTCGGCCTCCCGGAGCGCTACGCGACCCGGGCGGTGGGCGACCTGTCCATCGCCGAGCAGCAACAGGTCTCCATCGCCAAGGCGCTCGCCGGCAACGCCAAGGTGCTGATCCTCGACGAGCCGTCGGCGATCCTCACCGACTCCGAGATCGACGTCCTCTTCGGCGTCGTCCGGCGCCTGACCGACTCGGGCGTCTCGGTGATCTACATCTCCCACCGGATTGACGAGCTCTTCCGGATCTGCCACGAGGTCACGGTCATGCGCGACGGCGACACGATCGGGACCTGGCCCATCGCCGAGCTCACCGTTCGGCGGATCGTCGAGCTCATGGTCGGCGGCGCCATCGACGATCATGCCGAGCCGCGGCCACGCTCGACGGAGGCGCCGCGGCTCGTCCTGGAGAACCTCGCCGCCGAGGGGCACTTCAGCGACGTCAACGTCGCGGTGCGGCCCGGGGAGATCGTCGGGCTCTACGGCCTCGTCGGCTCCGGCGTCGCCGAGATCGCCGAGGTCGTCTACGGCATGCGCCACGCCACCGGTGGACGGATCCTGCTGGAGGGCACAGCAGTCGCCCCCCGCCACCCCCGGGACGCCCAGAGGCTCGGGGTCGCCCTCCTGCCCGCCAACCGCAAGCAGCAGGGGATGTTCGCATTCCAGCCGATCGCCTTCAACATCTCCGTCGGCCACCTGCCGCTGATGTCGCGGGCCCGGGTGTGGATGGACCGTCGCCGCGAGACGAAGGTCGCCAGGGACCTGATCACGCGGCTGTCCATCAAGACCCCCAGCGAGAAGCAGCCGATCTCGGCAATGTCCGGCGGCAACGCCCAGAAGGTCGTCCTCGCCCGCCAGCTCGTCGAACGTCCCCAGGTCCTCGTGCTGGCAGAGCCCACGCAGGGCGTCGATGTCGGCGCCAAGGAGGAGATCCACCGCATCATCAGGGCGCTCGCCGACGATGGCACCGCCGTCCTCGTCGCGACCTCCGACCTCTCCGAGGCGCTGCGGATCTCCGACCGCCTCCACGTCGTGCGTGCCGGCACGACGACCGCCGAGTTCGCCCCCGGCGCCAGCCAGGCCGATGTGCTTGCCGCGGCAGCGGGCGCCGACGACGAGACCACCTCCGACCTCACCAGCAGGGAGCCGGCATGAGCACCGCCCTCGAGACCCCGACCCCAGGCCCTCCCCCGCCTGCCACGAGAAGCCGGGTCGCCCGGCGGATCCTCCCCCCGCCGGTCACCAGCCAGGAGTGGGTCCTGGTCGCGATCCTCGTCCTCATCTGGGTCGTCCTGTCCTTCGCCACCCCCGCCTTCGCCACCGCCGGCTCCATCCAGCCGCTGCTCTCCTCCGTCGCCCCCATCGCCCTCATGGGCGTCGGGATGACGATGATCATCATCACCGGCGGCATCGACGTCTCTGTCGGCGGCGCGTTGATGGTGACCGGTGTGACGACGGCCAAGCTGCTCGTCGACCAGGGGGTCTCGCTCCCGATCGCGCTGCTCTGCGCGATGGTCCTCGGGGCCGTGCTCGGACTGGTCAACGGCCTGCTCATCGCCTACGGCCACGTGCACGCCATCATCATCACCTTCGGCACGGCCAACCTCTTCCAGTTCCTCGGCCGCCAGATCTTCGACAGCCAGACCGTCAACGGCATCCCCGGCACCCTCGAGTTCTTCGGGCGCGGCGATGCCGGCCGGACCCTCGGCGTCCCGCACAGCTTCCTCCTCACCGTCGTCGTCGCGACGCTCGCCTGGCTCTACCTGCGGCACGCCCGCGGTGGCCGTCACCTCTACGCAATCGGCGGCGACCCGGTCGCGGCCCGGCTGGCCGGCATACGGGTCCAGCGGCGGACCGTCCTGACCTATGCCCTCACCGGCCTGTTCGTCGGGGTCGCGGCGGTCTTCACCGTCGCATCCGGCACCTCGACACTCGACCAGACCATCGGCAACGGCCGTGAGCTCGCGGTCATCGCCGCCGTCGTCATCGGAGGCACGTCGATCACCGGTGGCCGCGGCTCGGTCCTCGGCACCCTCCTCGGGGCCCTCCTCGTCCAGACCGTGGCGTCCGGGGTCACCCAGCTGGGCTGGCCCAGTCAGCTGTCCGACTTCTTCGTCGGTGTCGCCATCGCCATCGCGGTCGGCGCGGACCTCCTTCGTCAGCGAGCGAGGGAGGCGCGATGACCCAGACCACCACACCTCCCCAGCAGCAGCCGGCGCCGAGGGAAGTGCGCACGCCGGAGGGCGGGCCAAGCCTCGTCTCGCGCGCCGTGCGGGCCCTGCTGACCCAGCGGATCGTCCTGCTCGCAGCGCTGCTCGTCATCATCCTCGGGTGGATGACGGCCCTGGACCAGGGCGGTTACCTCACCGGTGCCTACGACGCGGACTACCTCTCCTCGGCGCTCGTCGACGCCGTGCCGCTCTGCCTGCTCGCCCTCGGTGAGCTCGTCGTCATCGTCTCCGGACGCGGCGGGATCGACCTGTCGATCGGCGCCATCGTCTCGCTGACCGGGATGGTCTTCGGGTTCGCCTACGGCCGGTGGGGCTGGAGCCTGTGGCTCTCGATCGTGCTGGCCGTAGTCGTCGGCGGACTCCTCGGCGCGATCAACGGGCTGCTCGTGGCCTACCTGCGCTTCCCCGCCCTCATCGCCACCCTCGCGACCTACTACGCCTTCAAGTCGCTCGCCCTCGTCATCACCAACTCGACACCCATCTCCGACAAGCGGATCGGGGAGCTCTACTCGATCACCAGCTCGGTCGAGATCCCCCTCATCGGCGGCGGCCTGCCCAACGTGCCGCTCGGGATCTTCACGTTCCTCATCCCCACGGTCGTCGTCGTGTGGCTGCTCACCGCCCGGACCACCTTCGGTCGGCGGCTGTTCGCCATCGGTACCAACGACATCGCGGCCGAGTGGTCGGGCCTCGACGTGCGGCGCACCCGCTTCGCGGCCTACGTCATCGCGGGCGTCATCGCCGGTCTCGTCGCCGTCTACATCAGCGGCCAGTTCGCGTCGGCGCGGCCCGATGCGGGCACGAGCGGCAACGGCCTGGCCCTGCCGGCGATCACGGTCGCGGTCCTCGGCGGCGTGGCGATCACCGGCGGCATCGGGCGGGTGGCGGGCGTGGTCCTCGCCACGGTCCTCATCACCTGGCTCAACGCCGGCATCCTGCTCGCCTTCACCGGCAACAACGGGACGCAGTTCCAGCTCCTTGCCCTCGGGACCGTCCTCATCTTCGCGGCCCTGCTCAACGGCCTCACGGCGCGTCGCTACGGAGGCAGTCGCTGATGTCCACCTCCTGGGACCCGAGTCTCACCACGCCCGAGCTCCTCACCCTGACAAGGCTGCTCGGCGAGCCGGCCCGCGACCTCGCGGTCCTCGCCGAGGGCAACACCTCGCAGCGCCTCGACGACGGGCGGCTCGTCGTCAAGGCGTCCGGTGCCAACCTCGGGTCCGCAACGGCCGAGGACTTCGTCGTCGTCGACGTCGACGAGGTCATGGCGATCGTCGACGACCCCGCCGCGACGCAGGACGACCTGACGGCCGTCCTGGTGGCCGCCGGCGCGACCCGCCCGGACGGCGGCCCCCGCCGGGGCTCCATCGAGACCGTCGTCCACGCCGCCGTCCAGCAGGTCGCGGCCCTGCTGGGCACCGGGCCCGACGTCGCGCGCTACATCGGGCACACCCACCCGACCGATGTCGTCGGGCTGCTCGCGAGCGTCCGCGCCGCCGAGGCGTGGGAGCGCATCGTCTACTCCGACGAGGCCGTAGTCGTCGGGCGCCCCCTCTTCGTCCCCTACGCCACCCCCGGCATCGACCTCGGCCGGATCTACGCCTCCGGGCTGCGGCAGCACGCCGAGCGACACGGCGCCCTCCCCCAGCTCGTCCTGCTCGCCAACCACGGCATCGTCGCCATCGCGCCGACGACCGCCGGGGTCGAGGCGGTCTCGACGATGGCAGTCAAGGGTGCTCGCGTGCGCGCCACCGCGTATGCCGTCGGCGGCCTCGCGCCGCTCACCGACGAACAGGTCACGAAGTTCTTCGCCCGCGACGACATCGACGAGCGACGAACCAACCTCGCCCTCGGCCGGTGAACGCGATGGGACTGCCCGACCGCATCGACGTCGTCCTCTGCGACGTCGGCGGACCGATCTACCCCGACGAGAACTTCACGTCCGCCGTCCGCCGTGCGCTCGACGAGATCCGCGCCCACCAAGGGGGGGCGCCGATCGCAACCGCCGACTTCGACCGGGTCTACGACACCGTCCGGGCCCACCAGTCCGGTGGCCTGCGAAGGTCCCTCGCCCGCGAGCTGCTCGGCGACCAGTCGCTCCAGCGTGAGCTGCACCGCCGCACCGGTGAGCACTGGACGCACCCTGCCGGCACGGCATACCCGGATGCCCTCGCGATGTTCCGCGCCCTGCACGGCCGCGTGACGCTCGGCGTCGTCGCCAACCAGGAGGCAGCAACGGTGGAGGCGTTGCGGCGCGACGGGTTCGGCGACTACATCGACGTGTGGGGCATCTCTGCCATCGTCGGCCACGAGAAGCCGAGCCGCGAGTTCTTCGACTGGGCGCTCGCACAGGCAGGGACCACCGCCGAGCACGCCGTGCACATCGGCAACCGGCTCGACACCGACGTGCGCCCCGCCAAGGCGCTGGGCATGGGCACCATCTGGGTCACCCGCGGCGAGGCCCCGGCGCACCCGACTCCCGCGCAGCTCGCCGAGGCCGACGTCTCCGTGCCCGACCTCACCACGGTCGCCGAGCTCGTGCTCGCCCGGACGGGCCGATGATGGGCCCCGTCACCCTCGGCATCGACCTCGCGACGGCGAGCGCCCGATGCGTCGCCCTCGACGGCTGCACGGGGGCTGTGCTGGCCCACGCGGACGCGCCCCTGCCGGCCCCGGTGCGCTCAGCCGGCGGGGTGTCGCGCCAGGAGGCCAACTACGCGGCGGTCGCGTTCGCCCTCATGGCCACCGTATGCCGTGAGCTCGCCTCCGCGGCGGCCCGCGTGGGGGCGCTGTCGATCACCGGCACCTCCGGGACCGTGGTGGCCTGCGACCCGAGCGGGACGCCGCTCGCGGATGCCCGGCTCTATGACGACACGTCGTCGGCCGGGGCCGTCATCGCGGTCGGAGTCGGTGGCGGGTCCAGTCTCGGGCGGATGATGAGCCTGCAGAACGAGATCCGCTCATCGGGCCACCAGGGGCCGGTGCTCATGCGGTCCACCGTCGACGTCGTCGCGGACGCCCTCGTCGGGGACGTCGTCGCCTCCGACAGCTCACACGCACTCAAGGCCGGCATCGACCTGCGAGACCTGACCTGGCCGCTCGAGGTGATGACGTCCCTCGGCCTGGAGACCAGGGACCTGCCCGAGCTGGTGCCCCCGGGCAGGGTCATCGGCCTCGTCTCACCGTCGGTGGCCGCGGCGCTCGGACTCCCCCCCGGGGTGTGCGTCGTGTCCGGGATGACCGACGGCTGCACGGCCCAGCTCAGCACCGGGGCGATCCACGCCGGGGACTCGATGGGCGTGCTCGGCACGACGCTGGTCATCAAGGCCGTCAGCGCGGTGGAGGTACGCACGGGCGACGGGTCCGTCTACTCCCACCTGTCCCCCGCGGGTGACTTCTGGCCCGGTGGTGCGTCGAGCTCCGGCGCCGGTGTCCTCGACACCGAATTCGCTGGGCGCGACCTCGGCGAGCTCGACGCGGCCGCCTCCGCGCGCGGACCGAGCACCGTGGTGCGTTATCCCCTGGCGCGGGTGGGGGAGCGCTTTCCCGTGGCCGACCCGACCCTGCACTCGCTGAGCAGCGGGGTGCCCGTCGACGAGGTGGACGCCTACCGCGCCGTCCTCGAGGGGGTCGCCTTCGTCGAACGTCTCGGCCTCGAGACGCTGGCGGCCCTCGGTGTGCGCCCGCACCGCCACCTGATCACCGGGGGCGCCACCCGCAGCGCGACCTGGAACACCATCCGGGCCACGGTGCTCGCGCCGCTGCTGTCGGCCGGACCGGCCGGACCGGCCGGACCGGCAGGACCGGCTGGACCGGCCGGTGACGCAGGCCCGGACGCGCTCCCCGGCGAGTCGGGGGTGGTCCACGTCCCCGGTGGCGGCAGCGCCGTCGGGGCCGCCATCCTGGCGGCGCACGGCCTGGCCACAAGCAGGCTCCCGGCGCGCCGCCTTGCGGGCGTCGGCGCCGGTGGAGAGCCGCCGGCGCTTGCCACCACGGTCGACCGGCTCGTCGAGGCACCGGTCCCCGTGCCGCCTGACCCCCACCAGACCCAGCAGCTCGACCAGTCCTACGGCGTCTTCCTCGCACTGATCGGCGCGAACGCCCTCACGAACCCGACGACCAGCAGCGCGGAGCAGTCCGCCGAAGGGAGACCCCACCATGTCTGACGCCACCATCTCCACAGCCACCGCCAGCCTGCCCGAGGCCGAGCGCGACCTGCCCCAGGGTGTGCGCGAGCTCCTCGCCCGCAGCAACCGGCTCGGCTCCGACCCCACCGTAACGAACTACGGCGGCGGCAACACCTCGGCCAAGGTCACCGTCGAGCACCCAGCCAGCGGTCAGCCCGTCGAGCTGCTCTACGTCAAGGGCTCCGGCGGCGACCTCGGCACCCTGCGCGCCGGCGGCCTCGCCGTGCTCGAGCGTGACCGGCTGCTCGCCCTGGACAACGTCTACCGCGGGGTCGAGCACGAGGACGAGATGGTCGCCCTCTTCTCGTTCTGCGCCCACGGCGCCGGCGGGGCAGCCCCGTCCATCGACACCCCGATGCACGGCCTCGTCGACCACGCCCACGTCGACCACCTCCACCCCGACTCGGTCATCGCCCTCGCCTGCGCCGCCGACGGTCCACGGCTCGTCGAGGAGATCTGGGGCGGTGCCGTGGCATGGGTCCCGTGGCAGCGTCCCGGGTGGGAGCTGGGCAAAGCGATGCGCGACCTCTCCGCCCGCGAGGGGGTCATCGGCGCCGTCCTCGGCGGCCACGGCCTGACCACCTGGGGGACGACGAGCGACGAGGTCGAGCAGCGGAGCCTGCGCATCATCCGGGAGGCCGCGGCATACCTCGATTCCCACTCCCGGGCCGAGCCGTTCGGCACCCTCGTCCCGAGTCGCGCCCCCCTGGACGAGACCGCCCGCCGGGCTCGCGCCGCCGAGCTCTTCCCTCACCTGCGCGCTGTCGCGGCCCGGGACAGCCGGCAGGTCGGGCACTTCACCGACACCGACGTCGTCCTCGACTTCCTCACGCGGGAGAAGACGCACGACCTCGTCCACCTCGGCACCAGCTGCCCGGACCACTTCCTGCGCACCAAGGTGCGGCCGCTGCTCCTCGACACCGCGCCCGACGCGCCCCTGGAGGAGGTCGTCGCCCGGCTCTCGCAGCTGGAGGAGGAGTACCGCGCGGAGTACCTCGCCTACTACGACCGCAACAAGGTCGCCGACTCCCCCGCGATGCGCGGCGCCGCACCGGCCATCGTCCTCGTCCCCGGCGTCGGGATGTTCTCCTTCGGCGCGGACAAGCAGACCGCGCGCGTGGCCGGCGAGTTCTACGTCAATGCCATCAACGTCATGCGCGGCGCCGAGGGCGTCTCCACGTATGCACCCGTCGACGAGGCGGAGAAGTTCGCCGTGGAGTACTGGATCCTCGAGGAGCTCAAGCTCCGGCGCCGCCCCAAGCCCAGGGCGCACGCGGGCCGGGTCGCCCTCGTCACCGGTGGGGCGTCCGGCATCGGCCTTGCCACCGTGCGGGCTCTGGCCGCTGAAGGCGCGAACGTCGTTGTCGCAGACCTTGACCCGGCCAAGGTCGCAGCCGTGGCGAAGGAGCTCGGCGGTCCCGACAAGGTGGTCGGTGTGACGATGGACGTCACGGACGAGAAGGGCGTCGCCGCAGCCGTCGCCGAGGCAGTGCTCGCGTTCGGCGGCCTCGACCTCGTCGTCAACAACGCCGGCATCACCCGCGCCGGGTCGCTCGGTGACACGACGTTCGAGGACTGGGACCTGCAATATCAGGTCATGCCCCGCGGCTCCTTCGCCGTGGCCAAGACCGTCGAGCCGGTGCTGCGCGCCCAGGGACTCGGGGGCGACATCATCAACATCTGCTCCAAGAACGCGGTCTTCGCCGGGCCGAACAACGTCGCCTATTCCTCGGCGAAAGCCGCCCAGGCACACATGGTCCGACTGCTGGCCGCCGAGCTCGGTGACATCGGCGTGCGGGTCAACGGGATCAACCCCGACGGCATCGTCAAGGGGTCCGGGATCTTCGCCGGGGGGTGGGGCGCCTCGCGGGCCAAGACCTACGGCGTCGCCGAGGAGGACCTCGGCAGGTACTACGCCCAGCGCACGGTCCTCAAGGAGGAGGTGCTCCCGGAGCACGTCGCCCTTGCCGTCGTCGCCCTGACCAACGGCACGCTGCCGGTCACGACGGGGCTCATCATCCCGGTCGACTCCGGCGTGCCGCAGGCCTTCACCCGCTGACCCCCGCCACCGACATTCACCGAACACAAAGGCACGCAGAGAGAGGAATGCACATGAGCAACACCATCGGTGTCCACGCCCTGGTGTGGGTCGGCGGCTGGAGCCCGGACGAGGCGCGCAAGGCCATCTCGAGCTCGAAGGAGGCCGGCTACGACCTCATCGAGCTCGCCGCGCTCGAGCCGGAGACCTTCGACGCCGACCTGACCGCGAAGCTCCTCCAGGAGTATGGCCTCGAAGTCGGTGTCTCCCTCGGTCTGTCCGAGGAGACCGACGTCTCCAGCGAGGACCCGGAGTGTGTCGCACGGGGGCGCGTCCTGCTCGAGAGTGCCGTCAACCTCGTCCGCGACGTGGGCGGCCACTACCTCGGCGGGGTGATCTTCTCCAAGCTCGGCCGGTATGCCGCTCCCGTCACCGAACGCGGCCGGGCCAACTCGGTCGAGACGATGGCGTGGCTCGCCGACAAGGCGGCCGCGAGCGACATCACCCTGGGTCTCGAGTTCGTCAACCGCTACGAGAGCAACGTCCTCAACACGACCGGGCAGACGCTGGCGTTCCTCGAGGAGGTCGACCGGGACAACGTCGTGGCCCACCTCGACGTTTATCACATGAACATCGAGGAGGTCTCGTTCTCGGGGGCCGTCCACGCTGCCGCAACGGCAGGCAAGCTCGGCTACGTACACCTCGGGGAGTCCCACCGCGGGGCGCTCGGCACCGGGTCGATCCAGTTCGAGGAGTTCTTCGCGGCGCTGCACGAGGTCGACTACCAGGGGGTGTTGACCTTCGAGTCGTTCTCGTCCGAGGTCGTCCACCCGACGCTGTCCGCCAACCTCGCCATCTGGCGCAACACCTGGACCGACAGCATGCAGCTCGCCAAGGACGCCCGGGAGTTCATCCACACCCACTACGGCACCTGATCGGAGCCCGGCAGATGACGACCACGACCCGCTTGCAGGACCTGGACGACTTCACCATCGAGCTGCCCTCGTGGGCGTTCGGCAACGCGGGGACCCGGTTCAAGGTCTTCTCCAGCCCGGGGGTCCCGCGCGACCCCTTCGAGAAGATCTCGGACGCCGCACAGGTGCACCGCTTGACGGGAATGGCCCCCCGGGTGTCGCTGCACATCCCGTGGGACCTCGTCGAAGACTTCGACGCGCTCCGCGCGCACGCGCAGTCAGAGGGGGTGGCGATCGGGGCGGTCAACTCGAACCTCTTCCAGGACGAGGACTACCGCTTCGGCTCCCTCGCCCACGTCGACAAGAGGATCCGGGACAAGGCGATCGCCCACCACGGCCAGTGCGTCGACGTCATGCGGGCCACCGGGTCCAGCGACCTCAAGCTGTGGCTGCCGGACGGGACGAACTATCCCGGGCAGGACTCGCTCCGGGGCCGCCAGGACCGACTCTGCGACTCGCTCCAGCAGGTCTACGCGCTGCTCGACGCGGACCACCGACTGCTCATCGAGTACAAGTTCTTCGAGCCGTCGTTCTACTCGATGGACATCCCCGACTGGGGTACCTCGCTCACGCACTGCCTCGCCCTCGGCGACAAGGCGCAGGTGGTCCTCGACACCGGCCACCACGCGCCGGGCACCAACATCGAGTTCATCGTCGCGATGCTGCTGCGGGCCGGACGGCTCGGGGCGTTCGACTTCAACTCGCGCTTCTACGCCGACGACGACCTCATGGTCGGGGCGGCCGACCCGTTCCAGCTGTTCCGGATCCTTCGCGAGATCGTCGAGCAGTCGGCGCACCTGCCCGCCTCGGGAGTCAACTTCATGCTCGACCAGTGCCACAACATCGAGCCCAAGGTCCAGGCCCAGATCCGGTCGGTCCTCAACGTCGAGGAGGCGCTGGCCAAGGCCCTGCTCGTCGACGAGGACGCCCTCGTCGCCGCCCAGGAGTCGGGTGACGTCCTCGGCGCGAACGCGGTCCTCATGGACGCCTACAACACGGACGTCCGGGCCGGTCTCGCCGATGCCCGCGAGGCCAGGGGGCTGCCGCGCGACCCGGTCACGGCGTTCACGACGTCGGGCTATCTCGAGCGGGTCACCGAGCAGCGCGTCGGGGGCAAGCAGGCGTCCTGGGGCGCGTGACGGCAGCTCCCGGCGGGTGTGCTCCGTGGGCCGTCGGCCATCAGCCGGGAATCCGCTCACCCCTCAGCGCCGGCGTCGTGGGGCACACGACGTGTCCAGCGGAGAGGCTGGCTCGGCGCACCGGGGGCGGCGCACCAGCAGCTGGGGTGTGCCGGCCGCGACGGCGGCAAGGTTCCACGCGCTGGTCGACCCCGGCTTGAGGTATTCGCTGTGCCCACTCGACGCGGCGCCCCGGGTCCCGTCCGGCAGCGTCGTCGACACGGTGGACAGGACGTCCGCACCCGGCATCCGGTCGGGATCCGGTCCGAACCGGCCCAGGTCGGCAACGACGTCGTCCCCGGCTTCGAGGACGTGGACGCGCCCGGGAGGCAGGTGCAGCGACGCGAGGTCGGTCACCCCGAGCCCCGGTGAGCCGAAGGTCACGAGGTCGTCGACCCCGGTGTTGGCCCCGGCGAGGGCCATCCCTGCGGTTGGTGAACCGTAGGAATGGGCCCAGATCGTCAGCTGCGCCTGGTTGCTCCGTGCGCCTCGTGACGCGTCGAGTCCGTTGACGAAGGCGGCCAGGTGCGGGGCCCCGGCCTGCGCCGCACGGGGCAGCAGGACCGAGCGGTCCGGCTCGGTGATGTCGTCCCACTGCGGGGCCTCGTATCCCATCCACGTCACGGCAGCCACGTCCCGGCCGTCTCCGGAGACTCTGGACTGGCGTCGGGCAAGATCGCTCATCTCGCCCATGGTGGCGTCATACCTGCGGATGTCGCCCTCCACCGAGGTCGTGAGGCCCCCCACGAACACCGCGACGTGCCCGGCACGGTCCAGATCTCCGACGGTGACTGCCGCCGTGACCAGTCGTCCAGAGGGATCCATGAGGATGAGCTGTCGCGTTCGACCATCCTGTTGCGAGAGAACGCTTTTGATGGCCCGTACGGCCGCGAGTTGGGCCTCCAGCCGACTGGACGCCGCCGCCTTGGCGGTCCTTGCGGCGACCACTGGGAGGAGTGGCAGGAGTGGCAGGGTCGGGAGCAGTGCCAGGGCCGGCAGGAGTGGAAGGGCCGGTTCGATCAGGGTCCGCAGACGCTGCTGCACGCCGACGAGCCACACCTCGGCCCGGTCGAGGAGCACGCGGTTGGCCCGGTCCCGCGCCCAGGCCGGCACCCCGTCCGTCGGTCCGACGCGCTCAGGGTGCTCAGCGATGACCGCATCGCGCTCGGACGGGGTCAGCAGGATCCACCACGCTGCGCTGTCCCACGGCGTCCACCCCGGGCCGCCGAGTCCGGGCGGCACGCTGCTCGGGCCCGCGCCGGCGCCTCCCCCCGGCGACAGGCTGAGCGGCGCCGGAGCTCTCCCACCGGACGCCGCGACGGCCCCGCTCAGGGCGGCCACCAGACTCGCGTGGAGGCTGGCGTCCACGTCACCGGCTCGCGCGATCAACTGCTCGACGTCGTCGCGCACCTCCCAGCGCGCCCGCTCCCGAGTCGACGACAGTTGTTGTGCCGCGGTGGGATCCGCCGGGATCGGCCACCCGGGCACCTCCACGACCTCGCCACAGTGCGTGATCGTCAGCCCGTGCGTGCCTGCCACCTCGTCGGCGAGC
Organism: Lapillicoccus sp.; assembly: GCF_046595215.1. Classification (NCBI taxonomy): domain Bacteria; kingdom Bacillati; phylum Actinomycetota; class Actinomycetes; order Micrococcales; family Intrasporangiaceae; genus Lapillicoccus; species Lapillicoccus sp. The sequence continues at coordinate 16,593 of NZ_JBKJPP010000205.1, forward strand.
TCGACGAGCCTGGCGATCGCGGCAACCTGCTCAGCGGCCCGGTCCAACGCCGACGCGGTGGCGACGACGGCGGCCACGACCCGCGTGTGCTCATCCCTCAGCTCGGTATGCCGTGCTGCCGCTGCCTCCGCCGCTTCCCCGTCCCAGCAACCACCCCCGCGGGGGCTGACGACGAGCAGGCTGGCGAGCGCCTCCAGCCGCCGCTGGTTGGCTGCCACCGAGCGGGCGCACTCTCCCAGCACGTCGGCCCGCCAGAGCCGCAGCTGACCGTAGGTGAGCCTCACGGCAGTCGGTCCTCGGCAGACAGCGAGCAGCAGGTCACGACTCCGCTCCGCCTCCGGACAGTGAGGCGCGCACGGATGTCTCGCTCACGGCATAGGACGTGCTGGCAGTGGTGAGCCGCGCCGCCTGGAGCGAAGCCGCCTCGCTGAGCCCGACGATCAACGCCGCCCACTGCCTGCCGAGTGAGGGGATGCTGTCGGCGCTGTTGCTGCCCGGCAGCGCCAGCCCCAATACGGCGAGATCTGCCTCAAGGTCGCAGGCCGCAACAGCATTCGCAGCAGCAGCGATCGGACGGACCAGCACGCCAATCTCGTCCGGATCGACGGTGAAGAACATGTCCCCTCCCCACATCGGTCAAGGATCCGAGCCTAGGCAGGACGCAGCAGTGGCCCGGCACTTGTCCACAGGTCCAGCCGGTGACGAACGCCCGAACGCCGCCCACGGCGTTGGTGGGCGGCGTTCGTCCTCTCGCGAGGTCGGCAACCAGGGGGTCGAGGCCTGGCAGCCGTCAGGGGAGCCGGATCGAGGTCCAGCGGGGTCGACGCGGACGTCGACCGTTCCGAGGCCTCAGCCGGGCGACGGGATGGCCAGCTCCTGGCCGGCATGGACCTGGCTGCTGTTGAGGTGGTTGGCGAGCTGGATCTGCGCGACACCCTCGGATACCGGCAGCTGCGGCAGTTCGGCCGCCGCCACCTGGGACAGGGTCTGGCCAGCGTCGACGGTGACCCGGTGATCGATCGACGCTCCGGCGGCGCCGACCCCGAGGATGGTGAGCGCGAGGAGAGTGACGATGGCGACCGTGCTGGCGGTGACGAGCAGCCGCCCGAACCGGGTGACCTTGACCGCGGGCCGCGCGACGGCCGAGCTGCCGCGTGGCACGAGGTGGAGGGCGGGTCGGCCCGGGCGCACCTCGAGCGGGGCGACCTCCCATGCAACGGCTGCACTCATGATGTCCTCCATCTCGTCGACCCCGGGGACGGGGACGGTTGGTGCGACGGCCCGAAGGTGGCGGTCCGGCGAGCGGTCCATCGAACGGATGTACGATGGAACGCTTGGACAATGTGTAGCACGGGTGTTCGAGAAAGTCGAGACACGCCTCGAACATATGTTTGGAACGGACGTTCGATACACGTAGGCTGTCCTCATGTCCGGTAGTCCATCACCGGGGTCTGACATGGCATCTGACCTGCGCAAACAACAGGACGCCGGCCGTGCAGTGACGACAGCGACGACGAAGGAGTTGGGACACATGGCAGTCCACGAGATGCCGGAGCGCGGCCAGGGCGACGGTCTGACCGTCCGCCAGCGGCGGGTGCTCGAGGTGATCCGCAACTCCGTGGACCGTCGCGGCTATCCGCCCAGCCTGCGCGAGATCGGTGAGGACGTCGGCCTGACCAGTCCCAGCAGCGTCGCCCACCAGCTCTCGGCGCTGGAACGCAAGGGCTACCTGCGCCGCGATCCCCACCGCCCCCGCGCCATCGAGGTCGTCTCTCCCGACGCCGCCGCCGGCGAGCGCGGCTACCGCTCCGGCGACAGTGGCACCAGCGAGATCTTCGACAGCACGGGTCAGCTCAGCACGGGCCAGCTCGACACCGAGACCGACTCCGGCAACACGCGTCCCGAGGCCGCCTACGTGCCGGTGGTCGGGCGGATCGCTGCCGGCGGTCCGATCCTGGCCGAGGAGGTCGTCGAGGACGTCTTCCCGTTGCCGAGGCAGATCGTCGGAGAGGGCTCGCTCTTCCTGCTCAAGGTCGTCGGCGAGTCGATGATCGACGCGGCCATCTGCGACGGTGACTGGGTCGTCGTGCGACAGCAGCCGACGGCCGACAACGGGGACATCGTCGCGGCGATGCTCGACAACGAGGCCACCGTCAAGACGTTCAAGCGGACCAACGGCAAGGTGTGGCTGATGCCGCACAACCCCGACTACTCGCCCATCGACGGTGACCACGCGACGATCCTCGGCAAGGTCACCGCGGTCCTGCGTCGCATCTGAGCCCGCCACATCCGAGCACCCCACACCTGAGGACCGGGTGCCGACTCAGCCGTCGACGCCTCTTACGCCCTCGCTGGCCAGCTCGGCGACGAGGGCGTGCAGCGTCTCGCCCAGCGGCGTGTGCATCCGCACCGTGGCCTCCGCGTCACCTCGCGTGGGGCTGGAGGTGACGATGGCGACCGGTATGCCGTCGCGAGCGGCCCGTCGCACGAACCGGTAGCCGCTCATCACCGCCAGCGACGACCCGAGCACCAGCAGGGACGAGGCCGCCTCGACCAGGGCGAACGACTGCTCCACCTTGGGCCTGGGGACCGACTCACCGAAGAACACCACATCGGGCTTGAGGGTGTCTGCCCCGCAGACGAGGCACAGCTGCAGGACGAAGCTCGTGACCACCTCGTCATCGAGGACGATGTCGCCGTCCGGGCGGATCTGGCTGGAGACCTTGGACCCGTCGGCCACGACGCCCAGGACCCGGTCGGAGAAGCCCGGGTTCGCGAGGGTCATCCGCTCGTCGAGGTCGAGCCGTCCCGTGCGGTCGCCACACGTGAGGCAGACGACGACGTCGAGGCTCCCGTGCAGCTCCACGACGTCGCGAGCCCCGCCCGCCTGGTGCAGCCCGTCGACGTTCTGGGTGATGATGCCGTCGAGGACGCCGAGCTGCTGGAGGCGGGCGACGGCGCGGTGACCGACGTTGGGCTCGGCGCGTGAGAAGCGTTGCCAGCCGATGAAACTGCGCGCCCAGTAGCGCTGGCGGGCGGCCGTGGATCCGGTGAACTCGGAGTACTGCATCGGGGTCACCCGTCGTGTCCCGTCCGGCCCGCGGTAGTCCGGGATCCCCGACTCGGTCGACAGACCGGCCCCGGAGAGCACGACGACGCTCCCGCGGCGCACGAGGTCGGTCAGCGCCGACGGCTCGGTGGGGGTCGCGGGTTGCGGGGCGCTCGAGGTCACCGCTCCAGTATCCAATGCCCCCTCCGGGCGCTCAGAACCGGCCGACCACGGTGCGCGGTTCGGAGTCGCGCAGGGCCGCGAGCGCGTATGCCGGGTCGGCCACCTCGTCGTGCGGGAGGCGCGAGGCGCGTCGGCGGCGTTGTCCCGCAACGGAGTCGACCACCACGGGAGCTGCCGGACGAACTGGTCCGCGAGCGCACGGACGGCGGCGTCCTGATGAATGAGCGCGAGGGCCACGCCTTCGAGAGCAGTGCCGGGGTGCGCAGGTTGTGCCACGCCATGGCCCGCATCGGCTCGGCAACCAGCCTCCTCGAAGCCCACCACCCCCGCCTGCGTGGCGTCCTGCTCACCCGGCCAGGTGAGACGGGGGTCGCTCCGCAGCACGGCGATGATCGACCCACCGGAGACGGCACTCACCGTCGGCAGTCCGCCGGGGACCCCAGCTCGTCGAGCCGGCGCAGGGCCCCGAGGTGGAACGGGGCACCCATCGCTGACACCCGCCCGACACCGGATCCGCGTCGGACTCTGAGATCACCGGAGCAGCAGGAACGTGGCGATTCGATAACAAGACGTTATAGACTGGGCCGATGATCGACGCTGCCGGACTGCGCGTGATGCGCGCCATCGCCGACGAGGGAAGCTTCACCGGCGCTGCCGCCTCACTGGGCTACTCCCAACCGGCCGTCTCCCAGATGGTCCGGCGCCTCGAGCAGCGCAGCGGAACGGTCCTCGTCGAGCGGATCGGGCGCAACGTGCGTCTCACCGAGGCCGGTCAGGTCCTCGCCCGGCATGCGGTCGGGGTCCTGGCGGCGCTCGACGCGGCCGAGGAGGAGGTCGCTGCCATCGCGGGGCTTCGCTCGGGTCGGGTACGGCTGATGGCCTTCCCGTCGTCCTCGGCGTCGTTGGTGCCGCGGGCGCTGGCCCTGGTCAAGAAGCGCTTTCCGGACGTGACGGTGACCTTCAGCGAGGGCGAGCCACCGGAGTCGATCGCCGCCCTGCGGGCCGGTGAGTGCGACATCGCCGTGGCCTTCGCCTACGAGGGCGGCGAGATCGCCCGCGGCGAGGACCTCGACATGTTCGTCACCCGCAAGCTCCTCGACGACGAGGTGCGCCTCGCGGTCCCGAAGGGCCACCCGCTGGCCGCCAAGGGCCACGCCGAGCTCGCTGACTTTGCCGGTGAGTCGTGGATCGCCGGCTGTCCCCGGTGTCGGGGTCACCTGCTCGCGCTGGCCCGGCAGTCGGGATTCAGCCCGACCGTGTCGTTCGAGACCGAGGACTACATCGCCGTCCTGGGCCTGGTCAGCGAGGGGCTCGGCGTCGCGCTGGTCCCGGATCTCATCCTGGCGGCCGCGCACAACACCGACGTCGTCACTCTGCCGCTCAAGCCGGCGTCCCGTCGGCAGATCCATGCGGTGACGACCGAGGACCTGCAACGGGTGCCGGCCGTGAAGGCGACCCTCGAGGCCCTCTGCGAAAGCGCCCAGGGCCGCGGCCTCGTCCCGGCGCCCGTCCCCGCGCTGAGGACCTGACGGCATCAGTGGCGGGCTGAGACGAGGACCTGCCCGTCGTCGGTGCGGGCGAAGGCCACGTCGCCGTCCTGGTCCGTCCGCGAGACCTGGAAACCGTCAGCTCCCAACGCTTTCAGGGTGGAGGGCGCCGGGTGTCCGTAGTCGTTGCCCGCCCCGACGCTGATCACCGCCACCGGCGCGTGCAGCGCCGCCAGCAGCTCGTCGTCGCGGTTGGCCGACCCGTGGTGGGCCACCTTCACGACGTCGAAGCCTAGGTCGAGGGTGCGTCCCTCGCGTCGCATCGCCAGGAGGATCTGGTGGGCGGCCTCTCGCTCCACGTCGCCGAGGAGGACCACTCTCAGGCCGGTGACGCTCACGGTGAGGACGACGGACGCGTTGTTGGGCACCGAGCCCTCCCGGATGACCCGCGCGGGCCACCACACGTGGGCGGTGATGCCGGGCCAGCTGAGGTCGTCACCGGCATACAGCTCTGCGAGTGGCACCTGGGCCTGGCCGGCCCACTGGCGGACCTCGTCCCACTGGTACGGCGGCTCGCGGACGGGGGTCGCGAGGATCTGGCGCACCTGCCGTCCCCGGAGCGCCCCGGGAAGGCCGTCGACGTGATCGGCATGCAGATGGGTCAGGACGATCGCCTCGATGACGCTCACCCCGAGCCGGGACAGGCACCCGTCGATGGCGTTGGGATCCGGGCCGACGTCGACGACGACGGCGCTCCCCGCCCCGCCCCGCAGCACCATGCCATCCCCCTGACCCACGTCGCACACGACGAGCTGCCAGCCCACGAGCGGCCAGGTGACCAGCCGGGTGGGCAGGGCGGACGCGACGGCGAGGAGACCGGCAACGATGACCACCAACGGTTTCCGGCGGACGTGGTGCAGGATCCAGGGCCCGGTCAGCACGGCCATCAGACTCAGGGCGGTCAACAGGAGCGCACCCGGGGCGCCGTCCGGCCAAGGGACGGAACCCATCGGGACCTGGGCGCACGTCCGGGCCACCCAGGCGATGCCCAGCGTCGGCAGCGCGGCGAGCCGGCCGAGGAGCGAGGCGCCGCCGGTCCAGACCACGGACAGCAGGGCAGTGGCGACGCCGAGGATGGTCGCGGGCGAGACGAGGGGTGCCGCGAGCAGGTTGGCGACGACGCCGATCAGGGTGACCGAGCCCTGGAGGAGCACGACGACGGGCGCGCACATCAGCTGGGCGGCCGCGGGGATCGCGAGCGCCGGTCCCCAGTGCCTGATCCGCGTGGGGAGCCAGCGCCCGATCACGGCGCCCCACGGGTTGGCGAAGAGCAGGAGCCCAAGGGTGGCGAGCGACGACAACGCGAACCCGAACGACCGAGCCAGCCACGGGTCCCAGCAGAGCAGGACGAGGATGGCCGCGGCAAGGGCGGGTATGCCGGCTCGTCGCCTCGAGGTGCTCATCCCGAGGAGCCCGACGGTGCCCATCGCCGCCGCCCGGATGACGCTCGGCTCCGGCCGGACGAGGACGACGAACGCCGCGAGGATGGCCAGTGCCGCCACAGGGCGCCAGCGCCGCCGCACCCCGGCGATCCGGCACACACCGAGCCCGGCGGCCAGGATGATGGCGACGTTGGACCCGCTCACCGCGGACAGGTGGGTCATCCCCGTCTGGAGCATGGCGTCATCGAGGTCCGGCGGGGTATTGGTCGTGTCCCCGATGACCAGGCCCGGCAACAGGCCGCGGGCGTCAGCCGGCAGCTCGTCCGTCGCCAGCCGGAAACGCGCCCGCATGACGTCGGCAAGGCGCTGCACCAGCCCGGGCGGCTCGAGCGAGGTCGGCGGCGCTCTCGGGGCGACAACCGCCACGACATCGTCGCCCGGGTCGTCCGTCGGTTGGAGCCGCCCTGTCAGCCTCACCCGCTCCTGCCACCGGACGAGCAGCCAGGACGCGTCCCCGAGGACGAGGACCGGGCTGGCCACCGCGGCCTCGGCGCCGCGCCCGGTCACCGACTGCACGTCGAGGCGCACGATGACGAGGGGTTCGCCGCCGAGGCGCCCCGCTCGCTGGGCGACGAGCCTGGGCTCACTGGCGACGACGGCGTCCATGCTCACCGTCGCCCGGTCGGCGGCGAGCTCACGGACCGGTCCCGCTTCCCTCACCGCGACGTGCGTCGCGAGACTGAGCAGGGCCAGGGCCGTTGCCACGAGTATGAGGGCTGCCAGACGGCGCCAGCTCTCGGCCCTCTTCCCGGTCCCCCTGACTCTCGGCGGGCTCGGGTGGCTCAGGTCGCTCGGCGGCGACGTCTCTCGCTCCAGTCGGATGCGGCGCACCCCCCAGGCCGAGACGACGAGGGCGACGAGGGCGCCCGACCAGGCGAGGAGCCACCCGACGGGCAGGCCCAGCGCCCCGGCGAGCACCGCCCACGCGGTGAGAGCCGGGATGAGCAGGCGGACGTCCACCGACGACGACCTGGGGGGCTCACTGACCTGCATGACGCGAGGCGGCTCAGCGGTGCCGCCCTCGGCCCGCAGTGGCCAGGGTGGCGGATCATGAGTCACACCCTGACCTTCGGACGGATCTGCGACAGGAGCTTGTCCCCGATCCCACTCACCTCTCCCAGCTCGTCGACCGTGGTGAATCGCTTGTGCTCGGTGCGCCAGTCCACGATCCGCTGCGCGAGCACCGGGCCCACACCGGGGAGTCCGTCGAGGGTCGCGACGTCAGCGCCGTTGAGGTCGATGAGCGCCCCCGCCACACCTGCAGTCGCACCCCCGCGCGCTCCCCCGGCGGCGACCCCGCCTGCCGCGCCGGCCGCGCCCGCCGCCGGGATGGTCTCGCCCGGCTTCGGCACCGAGACCTGCTCGCCGTCGACGAGGGTTCGCGCGAGGTTGACCTGCTGGACGTCGGCGCCCGGCAAGGGTCCGCCGGCCAGGGTGATCGCGTCGACGACCCGCGCGCCCGAGACCACCGTGACCACGCCGGGTCTGGCCACCTGACCGACGACGTGGACCACGATCGTCGCCAGGCCGGCGTTCGACCCCGCCCCCGAACCGCCACCTCCTGCCGCGACCGATTCCGACGGCGGGGGTGCCGCGGGTCCGGTGACATTGGTGGTGGCGAAAGCGGACGGCAGACTCCGACCGACGACCCCGGCCGGCGTGGCAGAAACGACAGGTCTCGACGTCGAGGTCTGCTCGGCCCTCGCCACCCGCACCGCGAAGACCACAGCCGCGAAGAGCAGGACGACGACGAATGCCACCACCGCCTGCCACGAGACGTGGATCCGCGCCCCCCGCAGCGCCAACGGCGTCGTGACGATGCCCGGACCGGCAGCAGGTCGATGCCGCCCCCCGCGCCCCGTAGCAACGACAACGCGAGTCTCGCGTCCGCTCTCGTGGTCGCTAGTGCCCACCACCTGCTCCGGGGGGTCCGGGATCCACCCCCACACGGGTTGCTCGCCCGCCGGTATGACCCGGGCCCGGGCTGCCCGTGGGGACCTACGCCCCGCGCCGTCGACACCGAGCAGGGCGCGGATGCGGGCGGTGACCGGCGGGGAAGGGGGCTGACGCGGCATACGAGCGACGCTAGGGACCTGACCCGCGCCTTCGCGACGACGCTGGCGGCCCCTGTGGATCGTGGGGCCTCACGCCGGCAGGCTGTGGACGACCAGCGGACGCACGACGACGGACTCGGGTGAGGACTAGGCGTCCGCCCGGCCGGACCGTCGCAGACCCCGGGCCCGCAGCCACGCCCGGACGTTCGCGTGGTGGCGGGCGGTGACGACGAGGGCCAACGCGACCGTCCAGACGGTGGTCGCCCCTGACCCCGGGAGCACCCCCGCCCCCGACAGGGACCCCAGCGCCGCGAGCACGGCAGCCGACACCAGCGACGCCCCGGCCACCCACTTGCCCAGTGCGAGGACCGCCGCGAAGACCCCGACCATGACCAACCCGAACCACGGCTGGACCGCCAGGACCGCACCGAGCGCGGTCGCCACCCCCTTGCCGCCGCGGCCCCGCAGGAACGGGGAGAAGACGTGACCGAGCACGGCTGCGACGCCGACGACGTACGCCGGGATCTCACCGATCGCCCGGAGCACGACGAAGGCGGGGAGGAACCCCTTGAGCACGTCGAGCACCGCGACCACGACGCCCCATCGCACGCCGAGCACCCGGCCGGCATTGGTCGCTCCCGGGTTTCCAGACCCAGCGCTCGCGAGGTCCTTGCGCAGGATGCGGGCGAAGATCGTGGCGGGGTTGACCGACCCCAGGAGGAACGCGGCGATCGCGCCACCGACCCAGGCGAGCACCGTCACCGGCATGCCGCTCACGAGGGGGGTCGCGGCGACACGACGACGGCGAGCGTTCCCGGGCCGACGTGGGCACCGACCACCGCACCGAGCTCGCCCACGACGAGGTCCCCGACGTTCTCGATCCGCTCGCGCAGCTGGCCCGCGAGCGACTGCGCGCGGGCGACGGAGTCGAGGTGTTGCACCGCCAGGTCGACGACGCCCCCGGATCCCGTGGCTGCGGTCACCGCGAGCTCGACGAGCCGGGCGAGGGCGCGGCTCGAGGTCCGGACCCGTTCGAGGGGGCGGATGCTGCCGTCGACGAGGGTGAGGATGGGCTTGATGGCCAGCGCCGACCCGACGAGCGCCGAGGCCGCGCCGATCCGCCCCCCGCGACGAAGGTGCTCCAGGGTGTCGACGTAGAACGCCACCGTGGCCGCCTCGGATCGCCAGCGTGCCACCGCTGCGACGTCGGTCAGGTCACGACCCGCCGCGGAGGCGGCGGCGGCCGACAGCACGGCATACCCCATCGCCATGCCGAGGGAGCGCGAGTCGACGACCTCGACGGGGACGGGTGACTGCTGGGCTGCGAGCTGCGCCGACTGGCAGGTGCCGGACATGTCGGACGAGAGGTGGATCGAGACGATACCCGTCGCGCCCGCTGCGGCAGCGGCCTCGTAGGCGTCGAGGAAGACGTGGGGCGTCGGGCGCGAGGTGCTGACCGGGGTGAACTTGCGCAGTGCAGCCGAGAGGTCGTCCGTCGTGATGTCGACGCCCTCACGATGCTCCCGTCCCCCGAGGACGACGTGGAGGGGCACGACGGTGATGGGCGCCGGGGCAGCGGTCAGCAGGGCCGCCGGCAGGTATGCCGTGGAGTCGGTGATGATGGCAACGCTCACCCGTGGAACGCTAGCGGTTGCAGGCTGACTCGGCTGACCCCTTGACAAGGTGTTCGTGCACCTGTGTCAGGTAGCTGCTTGAGTCAAGGAGAATGGGTCGGGTAGCCGGGGGCATCTCAGCCCCCGGCTCCCGCAGATCCGTACGTGACAGTCTCCCGTCATACGGCTCTTGTTGCCCTGATCATCTGGTGGCCGGTTTTGCCCAGGCCCAGTGTGCGAAGTACCGCGGCTGGTTTGCGGCCGCGTTGCTCATGGAATGGATGGCTTTCTTCCAGGTTCTGAGCTTCCGGTACTTCTTCATGATCCACCGCAGCAGGTAGGTGTTGATGCGGTGGAGCACGGGATACAGCGCGGTGCGGTAGAAGGCCCCGTAGTAGGCCATCCACCCCCTCACTACCGGATTGATCATCCGGGCGAGATCTGCCGTGCTGCTGCCGGTGTGCCGGTGCAGTCGCCAGGACCGCACCCGCGCACCGATCTTCTTCAGGGCTTCCTTGCTGATTGCCGGCAGGAACGAGGTGAACTTGATCCCGTCCCTTCGCCGTGCCTGACGCGGCCGGAACGTGAAGCCAAGGAACGTGAACGACGTGTGCTCGAAGTCACCACGCCGGTTGGAGTCCTTGCAGTACACGATCTTCGTCTTGTCTGGATGGAGTTCCAGACCGACTTCGGCCATCCGCTCGTGCAGCGCGCCCAACACCTTGTTGGCGTGCGCCCGGGTGATGCAGTGGATCACTGCATCGTCGGCGTAGCGTTCGAAGGCCACCGTCGGGAACTCCCGCGTCAGCCACAGATCGAACGCGTAGTGCATGAACAGGTTTGCCAGTACGGGCGAGACCGCGGACCCCTGCGGGGTGCCCCGGTCTCGTGCCAGCAAGGACCCGTCGGGCATCTGCAGGTCGGCGGCCAGCCACCGCTTCACATACAGCACTACCCAGCGGGCCTCGGTGTGCTTCTCGACGGCCCTGACGACCAGGTCCCACCGAACGCTGTCGAAGAACTTCCGGATGTCCAAATCGATCACCCAGTCATACTCCCAGCAGCGTTTCCGGCAGGCGCCGACCGCATCCAGTGCCGACCGCTTCGGCCGATAACCGTAGGAGTCCGGATGAAACACTGGTTCCACCCGTGCCCCCAGATGCGCAGCCACCACTGTTTGGGCCACCCGATCGCCAACGGTGGGCACGCCTAGAATTCTCGTGCCCGCACCATGCGCCTTCGCGATCTCCACCGCCTTCACCGGGGGCGGGAAGTACGTCCCCGACGACATCCGATTCCAGATCCGATACAAGTTGTTCTTCAGATCCTTCTCGAATGCCTCCAACGACTGCCCGTCCACCCCCGACGCACCCTGATTTTCCCTCACCTTGATCCAGGCGTCCCACACCTCGGTCTTCGAGATGTCGAACGGCTTACTAGATGACTTCAGCTCTTCCACTCGATTCCTCCCGGGAACTCCGGTTGATCCAACAGTCGAACCACGGACAACCCGGCCCCTTCGCTCCACTCCCATTACAGGAGTCTCAGCACTACTACGAGCCGGTCCGCCAGCGTGTCCCGCGCCGGTACTCACGTCCTCGACGGCGAAGTTCCCTCCGCCGCCAAGGCACTCCCTGTCGCCGCGGGCTGACCGCAGCAATGTCGGGACACGCCTTCTCACGTTCCGCACGAGAGCAGCAGACGGGGCTCACGCCACCTCCACACCGGACACCACCTGGCCAGTAAGCGGGCACCCGCCAGGCTCGTCCCGGAGTACACACCAGACCCCGGTTTTGATGTCATCTAAAGAGTTTCGATGCTTCAGCAATGGTCGTCTTCCCAGTCCCCACCTGACGCCTCCTGGACGCCTTTTCCTCATCGCTCACCACGACGGTCTTCAGCCAACGCAGCATGAGGCGGTTTGGAGCCTCCCCCCGTAGGGCGGCTCCGAAGGGCCAACCTTCATCTCTCGTACAGCACCGCATCAAGAATCCCTACCTACATGCCGGGCTCCTCTCTGCGTTCGTGACACACGGTGTGGCTCTTCTGGAGTGACGTCGCTGCTGCCTTCGCGTCTGCCGCTCGATCGTCTGGCTGACGCCTGATCCCCAAAACGGGGCGCTACCCGTTCGGGGACTGAGCCATGGAACTGAGCATTCCAGGCTTGCCTCACACCTCCCCCGCCGGAAGGGCCAACCTGACGAGTCCGTGCCGCGGGCCCGGTGCGGTTGACTGGGGGTCATCGGGTGCTGTGCCGGACGGGAGGTGCGCCGGTGAGGATTCTTGTGCTCGGGGCCGGGGTGGTCGGCAGTGTGTACGCGGGGAGGCTGCTGCACGCGGGGCACGACGTGGTCCTGCTCGCGCGCGGTCCGCGCCTGGCCAACCTGCAGACGCAGGGGCTGATCTTGGAGGATGCCGAGTCCGGCAAGCGCACCTGTCTGCCGGTGGTGTCGGTCAGCGAGATCGCTCCCCAAGATCACTTCGACCTGACGCTGGTGACCGTCCGCGCCGAACAGCTCGGGAGCACACTGACGGTCCTGACCGGCATGAAGGACCACGGCCACGTGCTGTTCTTCGGCAACACGGGCAACCACCGGGAGGAGCTGACGGCCGCGCTCGGCGATCGTGCCCTGTTTGGCTCCCCCGCGGTGGCGGGCACCCGGGACGGCCCGGTCATCCGGTATGTGCGGATCCGTCAGCAGAAGACGGTGCTCGGAGAGCCGGACGGCACGACGACGTCCCGGGTCCGACACCTGCAGGGCGTCCTCGCCGCGGCCGGCTTCCCCACCAGGATCAGCGCCGACATCGAGGGCTGGCTGGTCGGGCACGCCGCATTCGTGGTGCCCATCGCGTTCGCCCTCTACCGGGTCGACGTCGACGCGGCAAGACTGGCCGCCGACCCAGCCACGATGCGGCTGATGGTGGGCGCCACCCGAGAGGCGTTCACCTCGCTGCGGGCGGGCGGGAACGGCGAGATCCCGCAGAACCTGCTCCTCCTCTACCGACTGCCGATGGTCTTCGTCATCGCCTACTGGAGGCGGGTGCTTCTCAGCCCGAGGGGCGAGCTGTGGTTCGGGGGTCACAGCCGAGCCGCCCCCCAGGAAATGCGCACCCTCGCCCAGGGGCTGTTGGAGGAACTACGCCGCACCGGGCGTCCCACACCCGAACTCGAGCGGCTGTTGACCACCCCGATCTGAACGGCTAGCTCGTGCTGGGACCTGACATCCGGAGTCCCCTACCCGGGCAGGACCTTGGGCCCTGCTCCGATCGCGGCGATCAAGGCAGACTCTGTCTGGTGCCCGGGAGTTTCCCGAGCCGGAACTGCGGAGGTGAGCTCGATGATGTGGTGGACGAACTCAGGCTGGGGCACGGGTGAGTGGTTCGCGATGGGCTCGATGATGCTGGTCTTCTGGGGTGCCGTGCTGGGCGGAGCCTTCTGGGTCGCCCGCCGAGGAGGAGTGGCGACGTCGCGGATCGGCACCCGCAGCCACGCCATCGACGGGGCAGACGCGCTGCTGGCGCAGCGCTTCGCCCGCGGCGAGATCGACGAGGCCCAGTTCACCCGCGCCCGGGCGCTGCTGCACTCGACCGACGCCAGCTGACGCCGATTCGGCGCCCACACCGTCGGGGCCCATACGCCGCACGCGCGGCACCTCAAGGCCTCACACCGGGACGACGTTCACCAGCCCGGGGGCCCGGACGACGACCGTGCGGATCCCCGCCCCGGTCGCGGCGACCACCTTGTCCCGGGCCAGGACCAGCTCGCGCAGGTCGTTCTCCGAGATGTCGGCCGGGACCTCGACGCGGTCCCTGACCTTGCCCTTGATCTGGATGACACAGATGACCTCATCGTCCACCAGCAGCGCCGGGTCGGCCACGGGGAACGGCACGAACGACACGCCACCGAGGTGGCCGAGCCGGCTCCACAGCTCCTCAGCGATGTGCGGCGCGAGCGGAGCAAGCATGAGCACCATCGCCTCGACGGCCTCCCGCGGCGCGACCTCGAGCTTGGTCACGAGGTTGTTCAGCTCGATGAGCTTGGCGATCGCCGTGTTGAAGCGCAGCAGCTCGTAGTCCTCGCGCACGCCGGCGATCGTCCGGTGGGTCGCGGTCCTCGTCACCGGGTCGGCGGCCTCCTCACCCACGAGCAGCCGACCCGATTCCTCGTCGACGACGTTGCGCCACAGGCGTTGCAGGAACCGCTGGCTCCCCACGACGGCACGGGTCTCCCACGGCCGCCCCAGCTCCAGCGGCCCCATCGACATCTCGTAGACCCGGAAGGTGTCCGCGCCGAACGCGTCGTACATCTCGTCCGGACTGACCGAGTTCTTCAGCGACTTGCCGATCTTGCCGTACTCGCGCTGGACCCGCTCGCCCCGGAAGGTGAAGGTCGTCTCCTGCCCGTGCTCGCCGACGTGCTCCTCGACCTGGGACGCCTCGACGTACTGACCGCGCGCGTCGGTGTAGGCATAGGCCTGGATCATCCCCTGGGAGAAGTACTTCCGGAACGGCTCCTCGCTGGAGACGTGCCCCAGGTCGAAGAGCACCTTGTGCCAGAAGCGGGCATAGAGCAGGTGGAGCACCGCGTGCTCGACCCCGCCGATGTAGAGATCGACCCCGCCCGGGTCGCTGGCGCCGTCCGGCGTCCCCGCGACCGGCGCGGCGTGTTTGGCCATCCAGTACCGCTCGTTCTCCGGGTCGACGAAGGTGTCATGATTCTCCGGGTCGAGATATCGCAAGTAGTACCAACAGGATCCGGCCCAGTTGGGCATGGTGTTGGTCTCACGGCGATAGGTGCGGACACCCCGGCCGTCGCCCAGGTCGAGCTCGACCTCGACCCACTCGGGCACCCGTGACAGCGGCGGCTCGGGTGAGCTCTGCGAGTCCTCAGGGTCGAACGTCTTGGGTGAGTAGTCCGGCACGTCCGGCAGCAGCACCGGCAGCGCCGAGTCGGGGAGCGGGTAGGCGGTGCCGTCTTCGTCGAAGACGATGGGGAACGGCTCGCCCCAGTAGCGCTGGCGGCTGAACAGCCAGTCGCGCAGCCGGTAGTTGATCGTCCCGTGCCCGGTGCCGGCGGCCCCGAGGTGCTCGATGATCCGTGCCTTGGCCTCGGTGACACCCATCCCGTCGAGCGAGATCTCGCCGTTGGACGAGTTGATCGCCGGGCCGTCACCGGTGAAGGCCCGGTCCTCGGGGTGGCCCTCGCTGGGTTGGACCGTCCGCACGATCGGCAGGTCGTAGGCCGTCGCGTAGGCCCAGTCCCGCTCGTCCTGCCCCGGCACGGCCATGATCGCGCCGGTGCCGTAACCCATCAGCACGTAGTCGGCCATGAACACCGGGATAGGCCGCCCCGTCAGGGGGTTCGTCGCGAAGGCGCCCGTGAAGACCCCCGTCTTCGACTTCTCCTCCATCTGGCGCTCGACCTCGCTCTTGCGCGAGGCAGCGGTGCGGTATGCCGTGACGGCCGCGTGCGGGGACGCCGCCGCGGCGGCGTCGTCACCCTTCCAGCCGTCCTTCGTGCCCGTCGGCCACTCCCCTTCCGGGACGAGCTCGTCGACGAGCGGGTGCTCGGGCGCGAGCACCATGAACGTCGCCCCGAAGACCGTGTCGGGCCGTGTCGTGAAGACCTCGATCCCGGCCATCTCCCCTGCCGTCGTCGTCACCGGGAACGTCACCCGGGCTCCACTGGACCTGCCGATCCAGTTGCGCTGCATGATCTTGACCCGCTCCGGCCAATCCACGCGGTCGAGGTCGTCGGCCAGCCGATCGGCATACGCGGTGATCCGCATCATCCACTGGCGCAGGCTGCGCCGGAAGACCGGGAAGTTGCCGCGCTCGGAGCGGCCCTCGTTGGTGACCTCCTCATTGGACAGCACCGTCCCGAGACCCGGGCACCAGTTGACCGGCGCCTCCGAGGTGTAGGCCAGCCGGAAATCGGCGAGGACCGCCTCGCGGGCGGACCGGTCGAGGTCGACCCAGCGCCCGCCGCCCGCCACCTCGCGGGCACCGGAGGCGAATGCCTCGACGAGCTCGGCGATCGGACGCGCCGCACCGCGGGACCCGTCCGGACGCACCGCGTGCGGGTCGTACCAGGAGTTGTAGGTCTGCAGGAAGATCCACTGCGTCCAGCGGTAGTACTCCTCGTCGATCGTCGCATAGCTGCGACGGTTGTCGAAGCCGAGCCCCAGCCGGCGCAGCTGGCGCCGCATGACGACCATGTTCTCCTCGGTCGTCTTGCGGGGGTGCTGGCCGGTCTGCACGGCATACTGCTCCGCGGGCAGGCCGAAGGCGTCGTAGCCGAGGCAGTGCAGGACGTTGCGCCCGAGCATCCGGTGGAAACGCGAGTAGACGTCCGTCGCGATGTAGCCCAGCGGGTGCCCGACGTGCAGGCCGGCGCCGCTGGGGTAGGGGAACATGTCGAGGACGACGAGCTTCTCGCCGAGGGCGGCGACCTTGTCGGGCTCGGCCCACGGGCCGGCCGGGTTCGGCGCGTTGAAGGTGCCCTCCTCCTCCCAGCGGTCCTGCCAACCGACCTCGATCTGCTGGGCCATCGCCGCGGTGTAGCGGAAGGGGGTCTCGTCGCTCATCGTGTCCTTCGTCCTCGTGGTTCCCGGGTGACGCCGTAGCCCCCGGCCCTGGCCCGGGGCAAAAGAAAGCCCCTCACACCAGGAGGGGATGCCACGCTGAGGTCCGGCTGCTCAGCGCGGCCACAGAAGAAGGAGCTGCTTCGCCACGTCGTCAGGTTAGCGCAGCACACCCACCGCGAGGGTGGGAGGTCATCCGCGACATCGACGAGAGGGGGCCCCCAACCCGGCTACGCTGTGTCGGATGAGGTCCGTCGAACACACCGTCACCGAGGCCGACACCGCCGAGCGGCTCGGCAGCGGGGACCTGCCGGTGCTGGCCACGCCGCGCCTGATCAACTGGCTCGAACGCGCTGCCTTCGCTGCGGCGGCCGAGGGACTGGCGCAGGGGCAGACGACCGTCGGCACCCTCGTCAGGGTCGAGCACATCAAGGCGGCGCCGGTCGGGGCGACCGTCGTCGTCACGTGCTCGAAGCCCGTCAGTGACGGGCGGCGGCTCATCTTCCACACCACCGTGCTCGACGTCGCCGGTGAGGTTGTCGCCACGGGTGAGGTCCACCGGGCCGTCATCGACCGCGACCGCTTCCTGCGCCGGTTCGGCTGCGCGCCGGACCAGATCACGCCCACGGCCGGCTGAGCGGGCCGTCGGCCGGCTCCTGGCGAACCGCCGGACACGGGCAACGCGCGCCCGTGCGCTACGCCCGCCCGTGCGCAGCGATGGCCCGGGCACCAATGCGGTGTCCGGGCCATCGTCGTCGTGTGGAGCTGAGGGGACTCGAACCCCTGACCCCCTCCATGCCATGGAGGTGCGCTACCAGCTGCGCCACAGCCCCGAGTGGGTGCACACCCTTGCGGGTGCGACGGCGAGTTTACCCATGACCCCCCGGGCCCCACCAAATCGGCCTCAGGGCGGGGACGACCCGGCTCGCGAGGCCACGCCCGAGGAGGCGTTCCACGTCTGGAGGCGCCACCCGGCACGCCCCTCACGCAGCTCGCCCCAGTGGCAGTTCCCGAGCGCACCGAGCACCCGCCAGGCCACCTCGAGCTCGAGGTCGAGCACCCACGCGGCGGGCGCCCGGGCCGCCGCCCCGTGCGTCGGCACGACCGCGCAGGCCCCCGCGGGGAGGTCGCCGAG
>NZ_JBKJPP010000143.1:0-3011 GCF_046595215.1 Lapillicoccus sp.
GCGACCCGGTGCAGGCGGATGACGGACTCGAGCAGGTCGCCGAGGTCGTCGCCGGCCCACGGCCTGGGTTCGGCAAGGAGTCGGGCGAACGTCCGCCGCAGCACCGGCCCGGGAGGACAGCCCAGCTCGTCCGCCAGGATCCGGCGGCAGTCGGTGTAGGCCCGCACGCCCTCGACGAACTGCCCCCGGCTCTCGAACGACTCCAGCAGCGCGGCCCAGGCAGGTTCGTTCAGGGGATCCCGCGCGATCGCGGCACGCGACCAGTGCTCGGCCCGCACCGGCGAGTGGGCCCGCAGCGCCGAGGTGGAGGCGTCGACCAAGGCGCCCACCACGTACCGGTCGTGCTCGGCCCGGGCGTCGTCGACCCAGGCCAGACCACACTCCTCCGGCAGCAGCGGCTCGTGCGCGAGGGTCATCGCCGCGTCGTAGGACGACAGCGCCATGGCGGGGTCCGCGGCGCGACGGGCGTCCGCGAGGTGGGCGTGGAGCGCGACGGTGTCGAGGTCGACCTGTCGCATGTCCAGGGCATACCCCCCGCTCACCGTCTGGACGACGGAGCGACCCACCGGCGCGCACGGCTGGAGGCTCTTGCGCAGGACGCTGACATAGGTCTCGAGGGTGCCGGTGGCGCCCGACGGTGGCGTGTCCCCCCACAACAGCACCCGCAGCCGTTCCTTGCTCACGGGGGTGCCTGCCGACAACAGGAGGGCGATGAGGACCTGACGGGCCTTCGCTCCCCCGAGCTGGCGCGGGCCGATGACGCGATCGCCGGCGGTGACCCGCAACCCGCCCAACAGGCGGATCTGCAGGCGTTCCCCCCTCACGGGGGCCTCGACTGCCCTCCCCACTGCCGTGCTCAGCCCAATGTCCATGGCCCGCCACCCTTCCCCGATGGATGTGATGCCTCGAGCATCCACGGCGGGCCACCGTGGGCGACATCCCCTGAAGGAGTCGTTGGCCTCCCCCGCAGTTGGGGGGGGCCCCGGTCGGCACCGAGGGACCAGTGGCCGTCGACCACAGCTCCAGTCGCTGCCCGGACGGTCCGGGGGCGCATCAGTCCTGCACGACCTCGGGGCGCGCGACGTCGATCCGGGCCGAAAGGGTTGTCGCGGGAGGCCGAACGGCTGATGTCCGGAAAGAGTAAAGAAAGTACATTTTTGAGGTAGTAGATCGTCAACTCCTTGTATGGAACGGCCCGCTGAAGATCGTGGAACATTCAATGAACAACCATGTTTGGAGGATCACGCTCATGACGTCTCGACCCCTGGTCCGCGGTCGCGGAGCGGATGCTGATCGCGGTGCTGCAGCCGTCGAGTTCGCCCTCGTGATGCCCCTGCTGTTTCTCCTGCTCTTCGGGATCATTGACTACGGCCTGTGGTTCAACGACTCCCTGTCCCTGCGTCAGGGTGTCCGTGAGTCCGCGCGTCAAGCCGTGGTGCGGCGTGCGTCGTCCACGTGCCCGGGTACGGGTATGGCGGCGGTGGCGTGCGGGACGCGAGCCCAGGTCGCCGGAGGGACGGCGTACGCGAAGGTGTTCGCTCCGAACGGTTGGGTTCGGGGTGAGAAACTCGTGGTCTGCGCCATGGTTCAGGCCACGAGCATCACCGGCTTCGTGCCCCTGCCTGCCGGTGGACTCATCACGTCACGGACGACGATGTCCATCGAGAACGTCACCCCGATGCCGACCGATCTCAGCTACTCCGACGTGCCACCCAGCGGAGGGGACTGGACATGGTGCACCTGAACGTGAACCTGCACCTAAAGCGACTCGGTCGCCGAGACGGCGGCGCCGTGGCGTTGCTGTCAACGCTGCTGATCTCGACGGTGCTCATCGGTCTGTGTGCTCTGGTCGTTGATCTGGGAATGGCCAGAGACACCCGGCGACAGGCCCAGAACGCCGCCGACGCCTCGGCTCTTGCGGCCGTCAACGTCCTCTATCTGAGCGGCGTGGTCGACGCGAACCGTGCCATCATCGCCGCGAAGACCTATGCGGCCGCGAACTACCAGGTCAGCGAAAGCGACTGGGCCAGTTGTGTCGACGGACAAAAACTTCTCTATCACCCCAACACCGAGTGCATATCGCTGGACAACCCCCTCACGCCGACAACGGTGAGGGTCAACGCCCCGGTCCGCCGGGTCCGGACTGCCTTTGCGGGGATCTGGGGCATCGACAGCGTCCCGGTCGGCGCCGCAGCACAGGCCCGGATCCTCAACGGAGGGCCACCAGCGTGTGGCCTGTGCGTCATCGGGCCCGGCACCCACAATCTCCAGAACGGGAACATCTACGTATCGGGGGCGAATGTCGCGTTCAACGGAACGGTGTCCTCCCGTCCCGGCAGCGTTGTCGACGTGACGAGCGGCGTCGTCAACCTTCAAGGTGGCCTGTCACAAATCGCACCGGGGACGTTCACCAGCCCCCCCAACACGAACCAGCCAGCAGTCGCGGACCCGCTGGCAACCATGAACATGCCGAACTACAGCACCCTTGTGCCGAAGGCCAACTCCTGCACCGGGGGGCCAGGTATCTATGACCATCTGACCACCTGTCCGGGCTTGGGAATGCTGCCCGGTCTCTACGTCCTGACGGGGGCCAGCAGCCCCAACAGCGTCGTCGCCAACGGGGTCACGCTCTACTTCATCTGTGGCACGCCGACGGCCCCGCGAGCTTGCGCCACCGGCGAGTCGGGCGCGAGCCTCAGCATGGGCGGAAACGACGCCCTCACCATCACGGCACCCACCGTCGGAGCGACGATGGGCCTGTCCATGGTGGCCGACCGCAACAACACCGCGATCTTCACCTTCCACGGCAACGGCACGCAAACCAATACAGGGACGATCTACCTCGCCAGCGGAACTGTGCAGGACAACGGCAATGGCAGCAATGCTTTCGACTCACTCGTGGTCATCGGAGATCTCACCTTCAGCGGAAACCCCGCCACCATTTCGTCCACCTACACCCAACCGGCCAACGTGATCCGCGCCGGATCAGACATCCACCTCTCGGACTGACC
>NZ_JBKJPP010000202.1:0-3415 GCF_046595215.1 Lapillicoccus sp.
CCGACCACGTGGTCCCACAGCTCGGCGGCCGAGTCCTCGCGTGGCAGCCGGCTGATCACCGGCCCGAAGAAGGCCACACCGGCGGGTGGCTCGAAGTGGATGATGGGCGTGCCCACGTCCTTGCCCGTCAGCGAGAGCGCCTCGTCGGTCTCCTGCCGGATCTCGAGGTCCCACGACTCGTCGTCGAGAGCGTCCGCCAGCTCGAGCGGCAGACCCGCCTCGGCGAGGATCGGCTCCGCGAACTCACGCGTCCCGCGCAGCTCACGCACCTGGCCCTCGGTCCGGTGGTCATCGAGAGCGGGGGCGGGGGCGGTGTCGAAGATGTGGGCCCCAAACGCGGCGTACAACGGTGCCGTCGCCTCGCGTCCGTGCTCGACTCGCGCCCGGGCGGCCACCCGCAGGAGCCGGAGCCCGGCGGTGTGCCCGGCTTCGTACTCGGGTGGGAAGTGCGCGTCGTAGTCGACCTCGGCGTTGATCAGGCGCAACGAGATGAACCGCCAGTCCACGGTGTAGTCGCGCTGGGACTGTACCTGCCGCACCCACTTGCTGGTCATCCAGGCGAAGGGGCAGACAGGGTCGAAGTAGAAGTTGATGTCGGCGTCCATTCGTCTACCCTAAGAGCGTGGGGCCGAAAGGGCCAACAGGCTGATAGCGGGCTTTCTGTGCGGCGGCGTGACGGGTTGGGGTCGTGAGGCGGAGGCGTCTCGTTGCGGTCTTGCTGGGCCTGGTGTGGCTGGCTGTTGGTCCTGGGTGGGTGCTCTGACGGTGTCCACGGGGTCTCAGATGGCCGGTCGGAGGCTTCCCAGTCCGGCGGGTTCACTGATGAGATGGCGCCCCCGTGGCGTTTGCGGAAGAAGATCCGCAGGCTCACGCGACCGGGCGGATTGCGCGTGGTACCCCATCGGAGTGCCCAGGCCAGCGACGGCGTCTGCGGGTCCGCCTGATCCTTATGCGGCGCGGTCGAACCTGAATGGATCGTCAGGTTTGATCAGGTTCCGCTCAGGGGTGGGCCTTGACAGTGGGGTTGTTCGCATGATCCCCAGGGAAAAGGAAACCCGATGAACATCAAGAAGATCGTCATGGGCGGCGTCGCCGCCAGCGCCCTCGGCATTGCGGCTTTGGCCGGAACCGGAACGGCCTTCGCGGCTGGTACCGCACCGGTCGCCACCACCCAGAGCAGCAACGTCCAGCAGGGCAACCAGAGCGCCCCCGACACCGCGGCGTCAGCCGAGCAGGCCGGCAGCGAGACCGACGTCTCGGATGGCCCAGGCGGGCACGCCGACGCCAACGGCGTCGACGTCCAGCAGGGCGACCAGAGCGCCCCCGACACCGCGGCATCGGCCGAGCAGGCCGGCAGCGAGACCGGTCTCTCGGATGGCCCCGGCGGGCACACCGACGCTGCTGGCAGCAACGTTGACCACCAGTTCGAGGGCAACGAGTAGGCAGGACTGAACTGTGGGCGGCCGAGGTGATCCTCGGCCGCCCACAGATGTACCCGGCGTCTACTGTGACGTCCCACAGGCCAACGGCAAGGAGACGACGGTGCGGGTCCTGGTGGTGGAGGATGAACGCCCCCTGGCAAGAGCCCTGCGCCGCGCCCTGGAGGCCGAGGGCTTCAGCGTGGTGCTGGCTGCGAATGGGATTGACGGGGACTGGGCGGCTCGCGAGCACAACTTCGACGTGATCGTCCTTGACGTGATGCTTCCGGGTATGTCCGGTTACGACATCTGTCGGAATCTGAGGGCTGCCGGCGACAACACACCAATCTTGTTCCTGACCGCCAAGGACGGCGAGTACGACGAGGCCGACGCCCTAGACATTGGTGCCGATGACTTTGTCTCCAAGCCGTTCTCCCCGGTGGTACTGGTGGCCCGGCTGCGGGCTCTGCTTCGCCGCAGCAGCGCCGGCCCTGACCCCACTCTGACGGTGGGGTCGCTGCGGGTCGAACCCGAGCGGCACCGGGCCTGGCTCGGCGAGCAGGAGCTGCGCCTGACCGCCCGCGAGCTGGGGCTGCTCAGCTATCTGGCGCACCGGGCGGAGCATGTGGTCAGCAAGACCGAGATCCTCGAGCACGTCTGGGACAAGGCCTTCGATGGTGACGCGAACGTCGTGGAGGTCTACATCGGCCACCTGCGACGAAAACTCGCCTCGTCGAAGGACGTCAGCATCGACACCGTCCGGGGCGTCGGATATCGCCTGGGCGGGCGGAAGCGATGACATGGACCAGACCTGGCGTCCGCGGGCGTATCACGCTGGCAGCCACGGCCGCGGTCGCGATAGTCCTGGCCCTGGCCGGCGGCGCGCTGGTCATCCTGCTGCAGCGCGATCTGCTCGCGGGAGTGGACGCGTCGGCACTCACCCGCGCCCAAGACATCGCGGCACTCAGCAACGGGACGCTTCCTTCGGTGCTGCCCGCGGCCCAGAACGACGCCAGCCTGGCGCAGGTGCTCGACAGCAACGGGCGGGTCCTGGCAGCCAGCGGCAACATTGAAGGCGAGAGCGCGCTGGTCAGGCCGAACCCGGGCCAGCGCGGGCCTCAGGTCGGCACGCTGACCGGGCTGCCGATTGGCGGCGGTGAGCGTTTTCGAGTCCTCCAGGACACGACCGGGCCCCCAACCGCACCTCACACGATCGTGGTGGCCCTGTCGTTGGCGCCCGTCGACGAGGCCGTCCAGAGCGCGCGATCGCTACTGCTCCAAGTCCTGCCGGCGGCGCTACTGCTGACCGCGCTGGTCACCTGGCTGGGCGTGGGACGCGCATTGGCGCCGGTCGAGCGGATACGCCGCAGGGTCGCCGCGATCGGCGGCGGCGACCTGTCCAAGCGGGTGCCCCTGCCGACCGCGCGCGACGAGGTGAACCGCCTGGCCGAGACCATGAACGCGATGCTGGACCGGCTGGAGACCTCCGCCGGGCGCCAGCGCCGGTTCGTCGCCGATGCCTCCCATGAGCTACGCAGCCCCTTGGCCAACATGCAAGCCTCCCTCGAAGTGGCTCTTGCCCGCGCGGATCTCGACCTGTGGCAGGAGACCGGCCAAGAGCTCCAGGGCGAGTACGACCGCATGCGCCACCTGGTCGAGGACCTGTTGCTGTTAGCCCGCCTGGACGGGCAGATCCCACTGGCTCACGACGAGGTCGACCTCGATGACGTGGTGCACGAAGAGGCCGAACGGCTGCGCAGGCACGCCGAGGTAACGGTCCACGTGTTCCCCTTGCCGGCGCTGCGGGTCCGCGGGGATGGCGCCAGGCTTGCCCAGGTCGTGGGCAACCTGGCCGACAACGCGGCCCGCCACGCAGCCGCAACCGTGTCGTTGTCGCTGCGCCGCGACGGCGACTGGGCGGTCGTGCAGGTCGCCGACGACGGCCCAGGTGTGCCGCTCGAGCACCACATTCGGATCTTCGACCGCTTCACTCGCCT
>NZ_JBKJPP010000206.1:0-60475 GCF_046595215.1 Lapillicoccus sp.
GTCGCCGTTGATGAACTCCGGCACGAAGGTCACCATGCACGTCCCGCCGCCGTCGCGCATCGTCTCGAGGACGTCGTCGGGCACGTTGCGGGGCACGTCGGTGACCCCTCGCGCGGAGGAGTGGCTGAAGATCACCGGCGCCTGCGTGGCGCCGAGGGCGGCGCGCATGGTGTCAGGAGAGACGTGGGACAGGTCGACCATCAAGCCGATCCGGTTCATCTCGCGCACCACCTCGACGCCGAACCGGGACAGCCCGCCGAGGACCGGCAGGTCGGTCGCGGAGTCGGCCCAGGGGGTGTTGTCGTTGTGGGTCAGCGTCAGATATCCCACGCCGAGGACGTGGAGCATCCACAACGCCGCGAGGGAGCAGCCGATCGACTGCCCACCCTCGGCGCCCATCATCGAGGCGATCCGCCCGGAGGCGAAGACGGCGCCGACCTCGTCCGCGGTCCGGGCGAGGCCGAGGTCGCCCGGATGGCTCGCGACGAGCCGGTGGACGGCGTCGACCTGCTCCAGCGTCGCCGTGACAGCGGTGTCCCCGGGCAGGTTGCTCGGGACGAAGACCGACCAGAACTGGGCGCCGACGTGCCCCGCCCGCAGCCGCGGGAGGTCCGTGCGGGTCGTCGTCAGCCGCTGGGCGAGGTCGAGCCGGGTGACGTCGTCGCCCGCCTGCAGACGGGCCGCCCACGGGAAGTCGTTGTGCCCGTCCACGAGCGGGTATGCCGTGAGCAGCCGGTGGGTGCGCTCGTCGAGGTCCGCGGGAGTCGAGGTCACGGCGCCGATCATGGCACGCAGTTCGTGGCACGAGGTCATGGCCTGCAGGTCGTGGCCGCTTGGTGCTCGAGCGCCCCCGTAGACTCGGCCGGTGACGATTTCTGCAACGCCGCGCCGCAGCGTCGCGCTCGTGACCCTGGGGTGCACCCGCAACGAGGTCGACTCGGAGGAGCTCGCCGGACGGCTGCAGGCCGAGGGCTGGGAGCTCGTCGAGGACGCCGCCGACGCCGACGTGGCCGTCGTCAACACCTGCGGCTTCGTCGAGCAGGCCAAGAAGGACTCCATCGACGCACTGCTCGAGGCCTCCGACCTCAAGGGCGGCGGCAACCGGACCCGTGCGGTGGTCGCGGTAGGCTGCCTCGCCGAGCGGTACGGCGAGCAGCTGGCCTCGCAGCTCCCCGAGGCCGACGCGGTGCTGGGCTTCGACTCCTACGGCGACATGTCCGCGCACCTCGCGTCGATCCTCGGCGGCGGCCAGGTCGCGTCGCACACCCCGCGGGACCGGCGCCTGCTGCTGCCGCTGTCCCCGGTCGACCGGCCGGGCGCGGCGGGCACGGTCTCCCTGCCCGGGCACGGCAGCGCGGGGACCAAACCGGCGGACGACGTCACGATCGAGGGACCGATGCCAGCGAGCGGACCCCGCGTCATCCGGGCCCGGCTCGACGGCCGGCCCTGGGCGCCGCTGAAGATCGCGAGCGGCTGTGACCGCCGCTGCGCCTTCTGCGCGA
Organism: Lapillicoccus sp.; assembly: GCF_046595215.1. Classification (NCBI taxonomy): domain Bacteria; kingdom Bacillati; phylum Actinomycetota; class Actinomycetes; order Micrococcales; family Intrasporangiaceae; genus Lapillicoccus; species Lapillicoccus sp. The sequence goes on from NZ_JBKJPP010000206.1 coordinate 1,503, forward strand.
TCCCGACGTTTCGCGGGGCGTTCCTTTCCCGCCGGCCGGCCGACATCATCGCCGAGGCTCGCTGGCTCGGCCAGCACGGCGTGCGCGAGGTCTTCCTCGTCAGCGAGAACTCCACCTCCTACGGCAAGGACCTCGGCGACCTCGGACTGCTCGAGAAGCTGCTGCCGGAGCTGACCGTGGTGGAGGGCATCGACCGGGTGCGGGTCTCCTACCTGCAACCCGCCGAGATCCGCCCCGGTCTGCTCGCGGCCATGGCGGACACGCCCGGGGTCATGCCGTACTACGACATCTCCTTCCAGCACGCCTCCGAGTCGCTGCTGCGACGGATGCGTCGCTTCGGGGGGCGCGAGGCGTTCCTCGACCTCCTGGGCCGGGTCCGCAAGACGTCCCCACAGGCGGGCATCCGGTCCAACGTCATCGTCGGCTTCCCGGGGGAGACCGAGGCCGACGTCGAGGAGCTCGAGGCCTTTCTCATCGACGCCCGGCTCGACGTCGTCGGCGTGTTCGGCTACTCCGACGAGGACGGCACCGAGGCAGAGGGTTACGACGCCAAGCTGCCGGACGACGTCGTCGCCGACCGGCTCGGCCGGCTCACGTCCCTCGTCGAGGAGCTCAACACCCAACGGGCCGAGGAGCGGATCGGCGAGCGCGTCGAGGTCCTCGTCGAGGAGCTCGACCCGCAGACCGGCGAGGTCTCGGGACGCGCGGCGCACCAGGGTCCGGACGTCGACGGCGTCACCCTGCTCGACCTCGGTGACGACGAGGACGCCCCCGAGGTCGGCGACCTCGTGGGCGCGACGGTTGTCGGCACCGACGGCATCGACCTCGTCGCCCGGCGGCGATGAGCGGGGTCGGCCCCGGCAGCGTGGCCGGGGGCGTCACCGGGAGCACGCCCCCGAGCCCCTGGAACCTGCCCAACCTGCTGACCGTGATCCGGGCGCTGCTGGTGCCCGTCTTCGGCTGGCTCCTCCTCAGTGACCACGGGGACAGCACCGGCCTGCGGCTCGCGGCCCTCGGCGTGTTCGTCGGGGCGATGATCACCGACAGCGTCGACGGCGACATCGCCCGCCGCCGCGGACTCGTCACCGACTTCGGCACGGTCTCGGACCCGATCGCCGACAAGGCCCTTACGGGCATGGCGCTCGTCGGCCTGTCGATCATCGCCATCGTGCCCTGGTGGGTGACGGCCGTCATCCTCGTGCGTGAGGTCGGCATCACGGCGCTGCGGTTCGTCGTCATCCGGCACGGCGTCATGCCGGCAGGTCGGGGGGGCAAGCTCAAGACCGCCCTGCAGACCGCCGCTCTGTCGATGCTGATCTTCCCGCTCGACGCCCTCCCCGTCGCGGGCCTGTGGCAGACGGTTGCCTACGTCCTGCTCGCGGCCGCCCTGGTCGTCACCGTGGTGACCGGCATCGACTACCTGCTCATCGCGCGCCGGCTGCGACGCGACAGTCCGCGCACGGCAGCGCGCAGGGCCCGCGCCGGCGACTCCTCGTGAGCCGAGGTGTCGTCGCCCGTCTGACCGAGCTCGGCCAGAGCGTGGCCTGCGCGGAGTCGCTGACCGGCGGGCTGGTCACGGCACGACTCGTCGACACGCCCGGGGCCTCGGTCGTCGTCCGCGGCGGGGTCGTCGCCTACGCCACCGACCTCAAGGGCTCGGTGCTCGGGGTCGACGCGCAGCTGCTGGCCGCCCGTGGCGCCGTCGACGGCGCCGTCGCCAGCCAGATGGCGCTCGGCGTGTGCCGGGTGCTCGGCGCCGACTGGGGTCTGGCCACGACGGGGGTGGCGGGACCCGACCCACAAGACGGTATGCCGGTCGGCACGGCCTTCGTGGCGGTCGCCGGCCCTGACGGCGTAAGGGTCAAGCGCCACCAGCTGCAGGGCGACCGGGCCACCATCCGGGCGGCGGCCGTGGATGCCGTCCTCGACCTGTTCGCCCGGATGCTGGGCTGAGGGAGTAATCCACCGTGGGCGGTCGTTGAGACGGCATACGTCTTCTCGCAACCCGCGGGCATCCGCGGGGGGCGACGGGATAGGGTGAGGAAGTCGGCGCACTTCGCGTCTGCCATCGCATCGAGGCACTGCCAGATCGAGTCACCGCCACATCGAGACCGCGCACACGAGACACAGCGAAGGAGGGGCCATGATCCTGTTGCGACGTGAGCTGGGTGATGTGCTGCGTGAGCAGCGACGGCACCAGGGCCGGACCCTGCGCGAGGTCTCGGCGTCCGCCGCCGTCTCCCTCGGTTACCTCAGCGAGGTCGAGCGCGGCGAGAAGGAAGCATCGTCCGAGCTGATCGGCTCGATCTGCGCCGCCCTGGGACTTCCGTTGTCCGCGGTGCTCAGCCAGGTGTCGACCCGGGTGGCCGAGACCGAGGCGATGAGCGCGTCGGTCACCTTCCCCGTCGTGAGCACCTCCGCGATCGCCTCCGCCGCCTGAGCGCTTCGTGACCCGGATCGATGCGGTCCGCTGCACCCGTCTGCGGGTGCCGTTGCACACGCCCTTCGTCACGGCGCTGCGTCGCACCGAGTCGACGGACACCGTCGTCGTGCGGGTCACCGACTCCGACGGCGTGACCGGGTGGGGCGAGGCCCCGCAGGTCTGGCAGGTCACCGGCGAGTCACTCGCCGGGGCGACGTCGTGCATCGAGGAGATGTTCGCGCCACTCGTCGTCGGTCGGGACGTCGACGACTGGACGGAGGTGACATCCGCCGTGCAAGGCGCTGTCGCCCGCAACTTCGGGGCCAAGGCGGCCATCGACGTGGCGCTGCACGACCTCGTCGCCCGTCGTTCGGGTCTGCCCCTGGCCGTGTTCCTCGACGGTGGGGCGTCCACCCGCGTCGAGACGGACGTGACGTTGTCGGTGGGATCGGGGCAGGCCCTGGGCGCCTCGGCGCGGCAGCGGGTCACCGACGGTTTCGCGACCCTCAAGATGAAGGTCGGGACCGACGCGGCGACCGACGTGGCCCGGGTGCGCGCCGTCCGGGAGGCAGTCGGCCCGGACGTGACGATCCGGCTGGACGCCAACCAGGGCTGGAGCCCGCGGGACGCCGTCGAGGTGATCCGCGCCCTCGAGGCGGCCGCGCTCGGGGTGGAGGTCGTCGAGCAACCGGTCCCGGGCGACGACGTCGAGGGTCTGGCCTGGGTGCGGAGCCGGGTCGGCCTGCCGATCATGGCCGACGAGAGCCTCTACGGCCTGCGCGACCTCGACCGGATCCTGAGGCTGGGTGCGGCAGACGTGGTCAACGTCAAGCTGGCGAAGTGCGGGTCGCTCGCCGTCGCGCTCGAGCTGCTGCGCCGGGCGCGGGAGCACGGGCTCGGCACCATCGTCGGGTCGATGATGGAGAGCCACATCGGCGTAGGTGCTGCAGCCAGTCTCGTTGCGGCACAGCCAACGTCGCTGACCAGCGATCTCGATGCGGCCTGGTGGGCCGCGGCGTCGCCCGTGGCCGGGGGACTGCGGTATACCGGGTCGACGGTGGTGCTGCCGACCGCTCCCGGTCTCGGCATCGACGCACTCCTGTTGACGGGCGACCGGGCCTGGCAACCGGGCCTGGCAACCGGGCCGGCAGGACGCGCCTGACGGGGCTCAGCGCCCGCCGGCGTAGGGGCTGCGGCGACCCTCCCGTCCGCCCGGACCGGTCGTGCCCAGCGGTCGTTGCGCGCGCCCGTCATCGGTCGGACCCAGCCCACCCTGGCACGTCGGGCAGTAGAACATCGTCCGGTCCCGGGGCGCCTCGCCGATCATCGCCACGCGCACCGTGGTGCCGCAGCGCAGGCACGGCCGCCCTGACCGGGCGTGGACGTAGTGCAGCTCCCCCCGGCGGTCGTTCCCCGTCGTCGACTGGACGGCGTGACGCCTGCCGACATCAAGCAGCCGGTGGCATCGGGCCACGAGCAAGGCGACGGCCTCCCGAGGCATTGACGCCGCAGGAAGCCAGGGCTGGAGGCGCTCGAGGAAGAGGGCCTCCGCGGCATACATCGTGCCGACGCCGGCGAGGTTGCGCTGGTCGAGCAGCGCTGCGCCGATGGTGACCGGGCTGGCGGCCAGCCGGCGGACCGCCTCGTCGGCGTCCCAGGTCGGTCCCAGGACGTCCGGCCCGAGGTGGCCGACGAGCGTGTGCTCATCGGAGGTGGCCACGACGTGCAGGTCGCCGAGCCGCAGGCCCACGGCGGTCCATGTCGCCGCGCCGACGACGGCCCGGATCTGGGGGTTGCGCAAGCTCCGGGGGGTGAGGTCGGCCGTGGCCTCGACCCGCCACTGGCCCTCCATCCGCAGGTGCGAGTGGATTGTCACGCCTCCGTCGAGACGGTGCAGGACGTTCTTGCCGCGGGCCACCACCTCGGTCGTGACCTGGCCGGTCAGGTCGATCGTCGACAGATCGGGCCATCGGAGGTCGGCAGCGACGAGCACTTCGCCGCCGAGGGCCTGATGCAGCCGTGCCGCTGTCCTGAAGACGGTGTCGCCCTCAGGCACGACGTCGCCTCCGTCCTTCGACGGACCGGGTGTGCCGGGGCGCTCTGGTGATCGGGGTCAAGCTCATCGAGGTCCGGGTGACGGGGCTCATCGACGGAGCCTGAGCCCACGGGGCGTCGCATGGAACCCGGCGCGGGCGAGGGCTTCCTCGAGCGGGTGGCCGGAGCCAAGGACCTGGGCCCCGTCGGTCCGCTCGACCGTGAGCCGCCCGAGCGCCCCCTCCCGGACGGCGAGTGCGAGGGCGTCCGCCGCGCCCTGGAGGTCATCCGGGGACTCGGTCCAGGTCAGGAGGGTGCGACCGCCGCGCTCGACGTAGAGGACCAGCTCTCCGTCGACCAGGACCACGAGGGCCCCGGCCTTGCGGGCGGGCTGGTGCCCCCGACCCGCTCCCGTCACCGTCGACGGCGCGGCTTGGCCGGGGTCCGCGGGTGGGCGATCGGGCCAGGGCAGGGCGGCGCCGTAGGGATTCGCCGGATCGCACGCGGCGAGGACAATGGCACGGGGCCGTTCGCTGGCTCGCGTGTGAGCGCCGAGCGGGCGGCTCTGCGCCCGCAGGCGGTCGACGGCGCCCGTCGTGGCGAACTGGGCGGCGCCGAGCCCCTCCACGAAGTAGCCCCTCCGGACGCGGCCCGACTCCTCGGCGGCAGCGAGCACCCGGTAGACGGCGGCGAACCCGCCCGGGACGGCTTCGGCGACCACGCTCCCGCGGGTGACCACTCCGTAGCGGTCGAGCAGCACCTCGGCGTTGGCGTAGGCGACGAGCGTGGCGTCGGGCTCGCCCACCGGCACCACGGCCCAGCGACCGGCAGCCGCTGGCGGGCCGGAGCGCGCCGGCAGGGAAGGCCGGCTCGGTCCGGTCCGGCCGGCGAGGGTGCCGAGGGCGCCGGTGCGGCCGGCATACCGGCCCCGACGAGGACCGACCTGGCGCTTCTTGTGTGCGGTGCGACCCCCGGCAAGCAGCGCCCGCAGCGGCGCCAAGGTGTCGTTGGTCAGCCGCCCGGCCCAGGTGAGGTCCCAGAGCACCCCGAGGAGCGTCTCGTCGTCGGTGCTGCCCACGCTGTCGGCGAGGGTGCGGAAGAAAAAGGCCCCGCCGCCGGCGAGGGCGTCGAGCACGGCGTGGTGCAGCGCGCCGAGCTCGAGCGTCTCGTCGGGCGGCGCCATGGTGAGAGGGGCGAGATCTGCGACGTGCAGCGAGAGCCATCCGTCGTCACCGGGCAGGGAGCCGTGGCCGCGCCAGACCACGTCGCCGCTCGACATGAGCTCGTCCAGCATTGACGGCGTGTAGCCAGCGACGCGAGCGGGCAGCACGAGGGTCTCGAGGGAGCTGGCCGGGAGGACCGCGCCGCCGAGCTGTTCCACGGCCCGCACCAGCCCTTCGAGTCCCCGCAGGGTCCCACCGACGCCTTGCCACGCGGGGAGGAACCGGGCGAGGTCGGTTGCTGTGACCGGCTCCACCTCGGCACGCAGTGCCGCCAGGGAGCGACGGCGCAGGGTGCGCAGCACACCGGCGTCGCAGAAATCGGGGCCGCCGGACCCGGCCCCCGTCGGGTCGGGGCGCAGCTCGCCCTCGACAACCCGTCCCGCACCGACAAGTCTCCGGAGGGCGTCCTTGACCACGGCCTGGCCCAGGCCCAGCCACGTGGCGATGTCCTGGGCGCCGAAGGGTCCGTGGGTGCGGGCATAGCGGGCCACGAGGTCGCCGAGCGGGTCGGGCACCGGCTCGAGGAAGGTGCTTGGGACGCCGACCGGCAGGGAGGAGCCCAGGGCGTCCCGCAGCCGGGAAGCATCCTCGATGGCGGCCCACCGTTCATGCCCGGCGACCCGCACGCGGATCACCTGGCGGGAGCCCTCGAGGTCGACGAGCCAGCCACCGACCTGACGCGGACCGGCCTCGTCGACGGTGCGGGCGACGACCCCCTCGAGAGGGAGCGCTCCCAGCGTCCGCAGCAGGTCGACGACGTCCTCGGCGTCACGGCAGCGGCGTTCGGGGTCGAGACGCTGCAGCTCTGCCTCGGTGCGGGAGATCGCCTCGGGATCAAGCAGGTCGCGCAGGCTGAGCCCGTCGCCGCGCCCGAGCAGTTCGGCGAGCAGTGTCGGGTCGAGTGAGAGGGCGGCCGCGCGGCGCTCGGCCAGCGGGGAGTCACCCTCGTAGATGAACTGCGCGACGTAGCCGAAGGTCAGGGACCGTGCGAACGGCGACGGGACGGCGGTCTCGACGTCCACCATGGTGACCTCGCGCGAGCCGATCCGGCGCATGAGGTCGGAGAGGCCAGGCACATCGAAGACGTCCTGGACGCATTCGCGCACGGCTTCGAGGATGATCGGGAACGAGGGGTACTGACTGGCGACCTCGAGCAGCTGGGCGGAGCGCTGGCGCTGCTGCCAGAGGGCCTGCCGCTGACCGGGACGGCGGCGCGGGAGGAGCAGGGCGCGGGCGGCGCACTCGCGAAAACGCGAGGCGAAGAGGGCTGACCCGCCGATCTGCTCCGTGACGAGGTCGTGGACGTCGTCCGGCTCGAGGAGGATGAGGGCGAGCAGCTCCTCGTCGACCGCGTCGCGCCGGGCTCCGCGGCCGGGTTGGGCTCCGCGGCTGGGTTGGTCTCCTCGGCTGGGTCCGGCTCCGCCGAGCGGGCCGGGCGTGCCGTCGGAGTCGTGGGTCAGGTCGTCGAACTCGATGTCGGGCAGGCGAAAGACGATGCCGTCGTCGCCGTGCATGGCTTGCACGTCCACACCGAACCGCTCGCGCATCCGGGCCGAGACGCAGAGCGCCCAGGGGGCGTGGATCGGTGCGCCAAAGGGGGAGAGCACGGCCACCCGCCAGTCCCCGAGCTCGTCACGGAAGCGCTCGACGACGATGGTGCGGTCGCTCGGCAGGTGCCGGGTCGCCGCCTTCTGCTCCTCCAGGTAGGCGAGCAGGTTGTCGGTGGCCCAGTCGTCGAGGCCGGCCCGGCCGACGCGCTCGCGAGCCTGCGCCGGCGACAGCGCCCCCACCTCGCGAACGAACGCGCCGACGGCCTGCCCCAGCTCGGACGGCCGCCCCAGCGAGTCGCCCTTCCAGAACGGCAACCGCCCGGGTAGTCCCGGTGCAGGGGTGACCAGGACGCGGTCGTGGGTGATGTCCTCGATGCGCCAGCTCGACGTCCCGAGGGTGAAGACGTCGCCCACCCTCGACTCGTACACCATCTCCTCGTCGAGCTCGCCGACCCGGCGGCCCGTGCCCTCCGAGCCGGCGAGGAAGACGGCATACAGGCCGCGGTCGGGGATGGTGCCACCAGAGGTGACGGCGAGACGCTGGGCACCGCGGCGGCCGCTCAGCGTGCCGGTGACCCGGTCCCAGACGATGCGCGGGCGCAGCTCGGCGAACTCGTCGCTGGGATAGCGGCCGGCGAGCATGTCCAGCACCGACTCGAGGACAGAGCGGGGCAGCGCGCCGTAGGGAGCCGCGCGCCGCACGAGGGCCTCGAGGTCCTCCACGGCCCAGTCGTCGAGGGCGCACATGGCCACGATCTGTTGGGCGAGGACGTCGAGCGGGTTCGCGGTGACCCGTAGCGCCTCGATGCCACCGGAGCGCATCCGCTCGACGACGACAGCCGTCTGGACGAGGTCGCCGCGGAACTTGGGGAAGAGGATGCCGCGCGACACCGCGCCGACCTGGTGACCCGCACGGCCCACCCGCTGCAGGCCGCTCGCGACACTCGGCGGCGACTCGACCTGCACGACGAGGTCGATGGCGCCCATGTCGATACCGAGCTCGAGGCTGCTCGTCGCGACGACGGCTGGCAGCAGGCCCGCCTTGAGCGCGTTCTCTATCTCGGAGCGTTGCTCGCGGCTCACCGAGCCGTGATGGGCCCGGGCCAGGACCGGGGGTGCGCCCGAGGAGGCGCCGGACTGCGCCATGACCTCGGCCGGGGAGGAGGTATGCCGTGGCCGGGCGCCACTGTCGGAACCGCCGTCCTGGTCAGCGTCGGCGTCGGCGTCCGCGATCCGTTCCTGCCAGATCTCGTTGAGCCGGGCCGTGAGCCGCTCGGCGAGCCGTCGGGAGTTGGCGAAGACCAGGGTGGACCGGTGGGCTGCGACGAGGTCGACGATCCGTTCCTCGACGTGCGGCCAGATCGAGGCACGTCGCTGATCGCCGGCTGCCGGTCCGCTGAGGTCCTCGGTGACCTCACCGAGGTTGGACATGTCAGCCAGCGGCACGACGACCTTGAGGTCCCACTCCTTGGTGGACGGAGGCTGGACGATCTCGACGGGGCGCCCCCCGGAGAGGAACCGGGCGACCTCCTCGACCGGGCGGACCGTCGCAGAGAGCCCGACGCGCTGGGCAGGATGGGGCAGCAGGGCGTCGAGTCGTTCGAGCGTCAGGGCGAGGTGGGCCCCGCGTTTGGTGCCGGCGACGGCGTGGACCTCGTCGAGGATGACCGTCTCGACTCCGAGGAGGGCCTCGCGGGCGCTCGAGGTGAGCATGAGGAAGAGCGACTCCGGGGTGGTGATGAGGATGTCGGAGGGGGTGCGCGCGAAGACCCGGCGCTCGGCCTGGGGCGTGTCGCCGGAGCGCACCGCGACGCTGATGTCGGGGGTGGGGAGCCCGAGGCGCGTCGCGGCGTGGCCGATGCCGACCAGTGGTGACCTGAGGTTGCGCTCGACGTCGACGGCGAGGGCCTTGAGCGGCGAGACGTAGACGACGCGGCAGCGCTTCAGCCTGTCATCGGGTGGCGGTGCGCTGGCCAGCCGGTCCAGTGCCCAGAGGAACGCCGACAGGGTCTTGCCCGAGCCCGTTGGCGCCACGACGAGCGCGTCGCGGCCGGAGCTGATGGCCGACCACGCGCCGACCTGCGCTGGCGTGGGCGTCGAGAACGACCCCCGGAACCACTCGGCGGTCGCGGGGGAGAAGCGGTCGAGCACGTCCTGCGTCATCAGGAGCGCAAGCCTGCCACCTGCCACCGACAGCGACGCAGGGCCCACCGGCATACTGCCGCTTCGAGGCGTATCGCCTCGGCGCAACCGAACAGGCCGTCCCCAGGGACGAACCTGGGGGACGGCTCAGCCCGGAGGGCTCAGTTGCCGACGAGCCGCAGCGCGAAGCTCGAGTCGCCGTTGGTGCCGAGCGTGCCGGAGACACCCAGGGCGCTGAGGGAGGTGACAAGTTCCTGGTAGTCCGCGGGAACGGACTTGAGGTAGGTCGTCTCGAGCTTGTCGAGGTTGACGAAGATCGCCGTGGTCGCCCTGTCGCCATCCGCGACGGCCTTCTTGTAGGCGTCGGTCGCGCCGAGCCTGCCGTCCTGCTGGATCGCGCCGAGGTAGTCGTCGGTCGTGGCGAGGAAGAGCTTGTCCCCGTCGACCTTCCGCTTGACGAAGTTGTCGACGCCGCCCTTCTCGACGAGCCCCTGGACGATCTGGTCGGCGCGCTTGGCGTCGGTCGTGACGATCCTGGCCCCGATCGTCGGCAGCTCCGACTGCCCGACCTTCGAGAAGTCCTGCTCGGGCACGGACAGGGTCAGGCTCTTGCCGAGGAGGACCTGCAGGTCGTCGGGGAGCCGGATGCCGGACTGACTCTCGATCGCGCTCAGGGTGTCCGCGCCGGGCCGGGTCCTGGCGATCGTCCTCTGCAGCTGGGGCCAGGCCTTAGCGAAGGCGTCGCCGAGGCCGTTGGACTGCCACGCGACCATGGTGGTGTCCGGGAGGGCCGCGGCTCCGCCGGTCATCGGGGGCGTGTCCGGCAGGTTCTTCGAGCCCCGGCCGATGCCGGCGAGCTCGACGTAGTCGGCGTCGAAGCGCAGCGCGATCGCGGCGCGCCCGATGCCGTCGAGCTGGGCGGTGTCGATGCCGGTGGAGGCGCTGCCCATGTTCTTGGCGAACTCCCCGAAGCCCTTGCCGTCGAACCACATCGAGGCGATGCCCTGGTCTCCGAGGGCGCTCATGTCGCCGGAGAAAGTCGGGTTGGCCGCGAGCGAGCCCTTGCCCAGGTCGGAGAGCACGGTGCTCCCCGCGCCCTTGCGCGTCATCAGCGCGAAACCGTCCTTGGTCGTCACCTCGAGATCGTCCTGGTCACTGGACGTGGTGATCCTCGAGATGCCGTCTCTGGCTCTGGCCTCATCGGTGACCTGGAGCGCCAGGACGATGTTGGGCTTCGCGCTCGTCCCCCCCGGCATGACGGCGAGGGCCGCCCGGTCGCCGAGCCACGGCTTGACGTCCGTGTCGTAGTTGAGTGCCTGGAGCTTCTTCTGCGACCCGGCAATCCACGTCCACAGCGTCTGCTTGACGTCGATGTCCTCGCCTTCGGTCTTGAGCTTGGGCAGCTTGCCGAGGAAGCGCGTGGCGGCGATCTTCTGGCCGGAGGAGGGGTCGAGGTCGAACCGGACGTAGCCGATGGCGGTGCTGGGGATGACCTCGGCAGGCTGGGCGCCCTTGCTCGCCAGCGCGGTCCGGGCGTAGGTGCCACCAGCGCCGACGAGGACGACGGCGCCGACGAGGCCGCCGACGAGCAGGGCGTGCCTGGCGTTGGCCCTCGTGGGCGCAGGGCCGAACTCCACCTCGTGAGTCCCCGAGGTCTCGTGAGCCCCCGGGCGCCCTGGTCCCGGACCCTGCGGACCAGCGCCCGGACCCGTCGGCTCGAAGGGTTCGGGCGGGTGGGTCTCGGTCATGACGTTTCCCCCTGCTACATCCTGGAACGTGGCAGGGCAAACTGTAGGACAGCCGTCCGACACGTATGGGCAGATCCGACAAATCGGCCGCTCCCTCCCGCTGTGACACACTCGCGCGGTGCGTTTGAGCCAGTTCTGGTCCCTGATGAACGACGAGTTCGGTGTGGCGTATGCCGCGTCACTCGCTCGGGACCACACGCTCAGTTCGCTGGGGAGCAGGACCGCCGCGGAGGCCCTCGAAGCGGGGATCTCGCCCCGCGAGGTCTGGGCCGCCCTCTGCGACGATATGGACGTCCCGGTCGAGCGGCGCCACGGCAAGACCCTTCGGGAGCCCCGAAAGAGGGCGTGAGGGGCTCTGGAGGTCGACGAGGTGGGTCCGCCGTGTCACGGGCGTGTCGCGCTCGCGTCGAACATCTGTTCGGTAATGTTGTCCACACGGAGTGCGCGCGACGTCCCACGATCCACAGGCTTGCCGGTGGGCCAGACGGATGTCGGTGCCCGCTCCTAACGTCTGACTCGACAACACGTCCGATCGGCAACACGGCCGACGTGGAGCGGGTCGCAGGTGGACGGCAGACATCGACACAGGAAGCAAGGTGGGTGACATGGCGGCAGGCACGCCGGATCGCGCGAAAGCGATCGAGACCGTTCTCGGCCAGATCGAGAAGCAGCACGGCAAGGGCGCCATCATGCGCCTTGGCGACGACGTCCGCCCGCCGATCGAGGTGATCCCGACGGGGTCGATCGCCCTCGACGTCGCCCTCGGCATCGGTGGCTTCCCCCGCGGTCGGGTCGTCGAGATTTACGGACCCGAATCGAGTGGAAAAACAACCGTGGCGCTTCATGCGGTGGCCAGCGCCCAGAAGGCCGGCGGCATCGCGGCCTTCATCGACGCCGAGCACGCGCTCGACCCGGACTACGCCAAGAAGCTCGGCGTCGACACCGATGCGCTCCTCGTCTCCCAGCCCGACACGGGTGAGCAGGCGCTCGAGATCGCCGACATGCTCATCCGCTCCGGCGCGATCGACCTCGTCGTCATCGACTCGGTGGCGGCGCTGGTGCCCCGGGCCGAGATCGAGGGCGAGATGGGCGACAGCCACGTCGGTCTCCAGGCCCGGCTGATGTCGCAGGCGCTGCGCAAGATCACCGGCGCCCTGAGCAACACCGGCACGACGATCATCTTCATCAACCAGCTCCGGGAAAAGATCGGCGTGATGTTTGGCTGTTTTTCCTACAACACCCGGGTCACGCTCGCCGACGGTTCGACGGAAAGGATCGGCAAGATCGTCAACCAGCAGATGGCCGTCGAGGTGCGCACCTACGACCCGGTGTCGGACTCGATCGTCAACCGTCCGGTGACCAACTGGTTCGACAACGGACCGGCCTCCCATTTCCTCCGGTTCACCGTGGAGAAGTCCGGCGGCAACGGCCGATCCCAGTTCGCGGTGACGGACAACCACCTCATCCGGACGCCAGGCGGCTGGCGCGAGGCCGGCGAGGTCATCGCCGGTGACCGGGTCCTCGCCAACGAGACCGCCCGGTTGAGCGACCAGCAGTGGCAGGTCGTCCTCGGTGGGCTCATGGGCGACGCGCATCTAGCGCCCAACATGCGCGGTCGCCTTGGGGTGCGCTTCCGGATGGGTCAGGGAGCCAAGCAGGTCGACTACCTCGACTGGAAGGCCTCGTTGTTCGGCAACATCTCTCAGAGTCGCACGACGAACGCCAAGGGGGCCGGTTTCGTCGATCTCACACCGCTGCCCGAGCTGGGGCAGCTGCGCGAGGTCGTCTACTGGGGCGACGGCAAGAAGCACCTCACCGACGACTACATCAAGGCCCTCACGCCCCTGGCTCTGGCCGTGTGGTTCATGGACGACGGTTCGTTCTCAGAGCGTTCCAAGGGGCTGCAGGCCAGGACCGCCGGGGGGAGCGGGCGGGTCGAGTTCTGTGTCGAGGCAATGAGCGAGGCGAGCCGGATCCGGGTCACCGAGCACCTGCGCGACACCTATGGCATCGAGTCACGGCTCGCGCCGCGCGGTGCAGCCCAGAAGGCCTACCTGACCATGACGACGGAGGGCAGCCGGGTCTTCCAGGAGCTCGTGGCTCCGTTGGTCCACCCGTCGATGGAGCACAAGCTGTTGCCCCGGCTGCGGGGCCAGTTCACGGTGGTCCCTGAGTTCATCGAGCCGCGTGAGGTGCTTGTCCCGGCCAAGGTGCTCGACGTCCACGCCAAGCCACCGGCCCGATCGATGCATCGCTTCGACATCGAGGTGGAGGGCACCCACAACTACTTCGTCGATGGGGTCATGGTCCACAACAGCCCGGAGACGACGACGGGTGGCAAGGCGTTGAAGTTCTACGCCTCGATCCGTCTCGACGTGCGCCGCATCGAGACGCTGAAGGACGGCTCCGACGCGGTCGGCAACCGGACCCGGGTCAAGGTCGTCAAGAACAAGGTCTCCCCGCCGTTCAAGCAGGCCGAGTTCGACATCATCTACGGTCAGGGCATCTCGCGTGAGGGTGGCCTGATCGACATGGGTGTCGAGCAGGGCTTCGTCCGCAAGGCGGGTGCCTGGTACACCTACGAGGGCGACCAGCTCGGCCAGGGCAAGGAGAACGCCCGGACCTTCCTCAAGGACAACCCCGACCTCGCCGACGAGATCGAGAAGAAGATCAAGGAGAAGCTCGGCATCGGCCCGCAGGTGGACAAGCCGGCCATTGCCGACGTCCCGGTCGACTTCTGATCCGCTGTGCAAGGTCAGGGTGTGCAGAGTCAGGGTGTGAAGGGCCAGGCCATGCAGAGCCAACAGGAACGGCTCGCCGCTGCCGCCGCAGCCTTGGCGGCAGCGGAGGGGCTGGCCGGTCGTGGAGCCTCCGGGCGCCCGGCGCCCGCACGATCGAGCACGGTGCCCACCCGGCCGAGCTCGTCGCCCGGGTCCGAAGGGGCTCAGGCGGCCAACGAGCCCATCGCCGAGGACACTGCCCGGGCGATCGTCCTGCGGCAGCTGGCAATGGGTCCGCGCAGCCGGAGGCAGCTCGAGGACAAGCTGCGCCAGCGCAGCTGCCCGGATCACCTCGCGACGACGATCCTCGACCGGATGACCGAGGTCGGGCTCGTGGACGACCAGGCGTTCGCGCAGCTGCTGGTGCGCTCGAGGCAGGCCGGTCGAGGCCTTGCGAAGCGCGCCCTGGCCCAGGAGCTGCGGACCAAGGGGGTCGGCGACGAGATCGTCGAGCAGACGCTCGACTCGATCGACCCGGAGTCCGAACGTGCCCGAGCTGCGGAGCTCGCGGCCAAGAAGCTGCGGACGATGGCCGGGCTCGGGCCGACGGTCCAGGCTCGTCGGCTGTCGGGGATGCTCGAGCGCAAGGGATATCCCTCCTCGGTCGTCTACTCGGTGGTCCGGGCGACGATCAACGACGCGCCCGAGCACCGGCGCGACTGATGTCCATCGCCGCCCGCCACGGGGAGCCAGCGGGAGCCGCCGGCCGCGTCCCCTGGTCGCGGCGGCTCAGGGGGAGTGAGCCTTCTGCCATGCCTGGATGATGTCGGGGCGGAGGCGCCCGCGCAGGGCAACGTCGAGGCCGCTGGCGCGGGCCCATGCCCGGACTTCGGTGGTGGACGGCGCGGGGTCTGGTGGACCACTGGTCGCGCAGCCCTCACCGCTGCCGATACGGGCCAGGGCAGGGAGTTCCGTCTGGGCCCAGGTGTGGGCGGCAGCGAGATAGCGGTAGGTCCACTCCTCCGCCAGCTTGCGGCTCTCGCAGAACACGATCGGGATCGTGGGCCAGCGGACCTGCAGCTCGGCCAGGCCGTCAGCGACCTGAGCGGGTCGAACCCTGTCCAGGGCGAAGATCTGCGAGTAGCGGTCCTCGACGACGACCGCGGCTCTGGGCAGGGCGGCGAGCTCTCCCAGGGCGTAACGCAGCCGACCGCTGGTCAGACTGGACACCAGGTCGGGCAGGGACTTGCGCTCCACCGAGGCGATGACCCGGCTGTGGTGGCTGACGGCGTAGTCACCGCAGGACAGGCCGCGGCGCACGGTGCGGACCTGTTGACCGGTGAACTGGTAGGGGTAGTGCTCGTGGGCGTCGACCACGATCTCGAGCTCGCGGATCCCGGCTGCCCGCGCGGTCGGCAGGCGCACGTCGGGACGGGCCTGCTTGCGGGTCCGTGGCGACTGCCAGAACACCATCTCCCTGCCGCGGGCATGGGTGAACACGATCTGGGAGCGCTGCTCGCGGCCACGGTCCGCCACGACGTCGATAGCCGCGCCACGCCGGGTACATGCACGCAGCACGACCCGCTCGACGATCTCTGGCTGGCTCGGCCACTCCGACACCGGAACGGGGTGGCAGTAGAGGGCGCTGGTCCGTGGCCAGGTGCCCTTCGTGCGGAACACCAGACCGTCCCCGAGCGGCAACCGCAGCAGAAAGGGCAGCGTGCTCTCGGTGTCGGGGTTGCGGGCGATCAACAGTTCCACCCGGACAGTCTGCCCACGTTGCCGTCTCCCACGCCATCGGCTGCCCGCGACGTCGCTGGCGCGGATACGGCATACCCTTGTCCAGCGATGAAGACCTACGATGTGCGCACCCACGGGTGCCAGATGAACGTGCACGACAGTGAACGCCTGGCCGGACTGCTCGAGACCGCCGGCTACGTGGACGTGAACGGCCTCACCGACCGCCCCGAGACGGCCGACGTCGTCGTCTTCAACACCTGCGCGGTGCGGGAGAACGCCGACAACAAGCTCTACGGCAACCTCGGTCAGCTGCGCCCGGCGAAGCTGAAGAACCCCGAGATGCAGATCGCCGTCGGTGGGTGCCTCGCCCAGAAGGACCAGGGCCTCATCGTCGAGAGGGCCCCGTGGGTCGACGTCGTCTTCGGCACCCACAACATCGGCTCGTTGCCCGCGCTGCTCGACCGTGCCCGGCACAACCAGCGCGCCGCGGTGGAGATCAAGGAGAGCCTCGAGACCTTCCCGTCGACGCTCCCGACGCGCCGCGACTCCGCCTACGCCGCGTGGGTGTCGATCTCGGTCGGCTGCAACAACACCTGCACGTTCTGCATCGTGCCGAGCCTGCGCGGCACGGAGACGGACCGCCGACCCGGCGACGTCCTCGCCGAGATCGAGGCGCTCGTCGCGCAGGGCGTCATCGAGGTCACCCTCCTCGGGCAGAACGTCAACACCTACGGCGTCGAGTTCGGCGACCGGCTCGCGTTCGGCAAGCTGCTGCGGGCGTGCGGGCAGATCGACGGCCTCGAACGGGTCCGCTTCACCAGCCCCCACCCGGCCGCGTTCACCGACGACGTCATCAGCGCGATGGCGCAGACCCCCAACGTCATGCCCAGCCTCCACATGCCCCTGCAGTCCGGCTCCGACCGGGTCCTGAGGGCGATGCGCCGGTCCTACCGCAGCACGAAGTTCCTCGCCATCATCGAGGCCGTCCGCGCGCAGATCCCCGACGCGGCGATAACCACCGACATCATCGTCGGCTTCCCGGGCGAGACCGAGGAGGATTTCCAGGCCACCCTCGACGTCGTGCGGGCCGCCTGCTTCTCGAGCGCCTTCACGTTCCAGTACTCCATCCGCCCCGGCACACCGGCCGCGACGATGCCGGACCAGCTGCCGAAATCCGTTGTCCAGGAACGTTATCTGCGGTTGCTCGAGGTGCAGGAGGAGGTCTCCTGGAGTGAGAACCGCACCCTCGAGGGCCGCGAGGTCGAGGTCCTCGTCGCCACCGGCGAGGGGCGCAAGGACAGTGCGACCAAGCGCCTGTCGGGCCGCGCCCGCGACAACCGGCTCGTCCACTTCGCCGTGCCCGAGGGCGCCGAGGCGCCCCGCCCGGGTGACGTCGTCAGCGTGGACGTCACCTACGGCGCCCCGCACCACCTCGTCGCCGACTCCGCCCTCACCGGAGGCCGGTATGCCGTGCGCCGCAGCCCCGGGGGCAACGCCTGGGCCGCGCTGCGCGACCAGGGCAGCACCAAGCCGGCCGTGTCGTTGGGGATGCCCAGCATCGGTGGACCGGCGCCGTCACCCGCGGTCGCGCCCGGCTGCAGCGTCCCGGCGTCCTGAACCCGCCTCGCGCCGCGCGCCTGGACCTGGGACCTGGGACCGGCACCTCACCGGCGGCGCGGAGTCAGGCGTTGAGGCCGGCATCCTGCCCCGACTCGCCGCCGTCGGACGACTCCACGCTCGGGTCGACCGGCTCCCGGTCGGGGGCGCTGTCACCGCTGCCGTCCGTGAGCGACCCCGGGTCGAAGCCGGCGCTGCCGGGGGCGTGGTCGTCGTTGGCGGCCTCGGAGCCGGGGTGGTCGGCGCCGTCACCGGTGTCCCCGCCCTGCTGCCGGCCCGCAGCGGGGACGGTCTGGTTGGCGTAGGGGTTGTTGCCCAGGGCCTCGTCGCGACGGTCCACCTGCTCGTCCGGGCTCCCCGCACCGGGCGCGCCGGTCGCCTCGGGCGCGCCGGTCGTGTCGGGCGTTCCACTCGTGTCGTCCATCGGGACTCCTCGTCGTCTCGGGAGGGACCTGCCTGCCCCTGGGCCCTCACTCTGGTCCAGCCGCCCCCGCGGTGCCACCCCGGGGGGCGGGCACGTCCTCCGCAGCGTCGCCAAGGTCCGCGGCGCGTCATGCGAGTCCACGTTGAACTCCCGGCACGATCCCTGCTTGACTTCGGGGATGGCCGTGCGTCCCGTCGTCATCACCGGAGATCCGGTGCTCCATCGACCGGCGAGCCGGGTCGAGTCCTTCGACGACGAGCTGGCACAACTCGTCCAGGACATGTTCGACACGATGGACGCCGCCCACGGCGTCGGCCTCGCCGCCCCGCAGATCGGGGTGGGCCGGCGTCTCTTCGTCTACGAGATGGCCAACGACGACGGCGTGCCCGTGCGCGGCGTGGTGGTCAACCCGATCCTGATGCTGAGCAAGGTGTCCACGGAACGCCCCGACCCCGATCTCGAGACCGAGGGGTGCCTGTCGGTGCCGGGCGAGAGCTTCCCCCTCAAACGGGCCGAGCACGCCCGGGTCAACGGGTTCGACCTGAGCGGGGCCCCGCTGGAGTTCGAGGCCACCGGCTGGTTCGCCCGGTGCATGCAGCACGAGTTCGACCACCTCAACGGCAAGCTCTACGTCGACCGGCTCGACGAGCGGCAGGCCAAGAAGGCACGCAAGGCGATCACGAAGAACGGCTGGGGAGTGCCAGGCAGCTCATGGATGCCCGGGGTCGACGTCGACCCCTTCGGACACGACGAGGACGACCTCGACGAGGGTGGTCACGACGAGCTCCTCGTCTGACGACCGGGGACCGGGGACCGGGGACCGGGGACCCGACGAGCGCGAGCTCCCCCCGCCGCTGCTCGCGATCGTCGGCCCGACCGCCAGTGGCAAGTCCGACCTGGCCCTGGACGTCGCCGAGCGGGTCGGCGCCGAGATCGTCAACGCCGACGCGATGCAGCTCTACCGCGGGATGGACCTCGGCACGGCAAAGGTGACCCCCGACCAGCGCCGCGGCATCCCGCACCACCAGCTCGACGTCCTGGGCCTGCGCGACGAGGCCAGCGTCGCGGCATACCAACGGCATTCGCGCGCGGACATCGCAGCGATCCAGGGCCGGGGCCACCGCGTCGTCGTCGTCGGCGGCTCGGGGCTCTATGTGCGGGCCACGCTCGACCGGTTGGAGATCCCCCCGACCGACCCGGCGGTCCGCGCTCGCCTGCAGGCCGAGCTCGACGCGCACGGACTGGATCCGCTGCGAGCGCGGCTGCGCGAGCTCGACCCGTCCGCGGAGGCGGCGATCGAGGCCAACAACGGCCGGCGGACCGTCAGGGCCCTCGAGGTGATCGAGCTGACCGGCCGCCCCTTCTCGGCGACGAGACCTCGCCGGGAGCACGTCCTCGCGACCGTGACCATCGGGCTGGCGACCCCGCGACCCGTCCTCGACCTGCGCATCGAGCGGCGCGTGCGGCGGATGTGGGAGGCGGGCCTGGTCGCCGAGGTCGAGGTCCTCCTGAGCCTGGGCCTGCGGGAGGGTCGGACCGCCGCGAAGGCCCTCGGCTACAGCCAGGCCATCGCCCACCTCGACGCGACGATCACGGCCGAGCTCGCGCAGGAGCAGACGATCACCGCCACCCGTCGTCTCGTCCGCCGGCAGGAGTCGTGGTTCCGGCCCGACCCGCGGATCGTCTGGCTCCCGCACGACGCCCCCGACCTCGTGGACCGCGTCCTGGCGCTGGTCGAGGCCGGCACCGTGACGGCCGCCCTGCCAGAATGACCGCATGCGCGGTCTGCACTTCACCAAAGGACATGGCACCGAGAACGACTTCGTGCTCGTGGCCGACCTCGACGGCACCCGCGACCTCACCGTCGAGGAGGTCCG
The DNA here is from genome assembly GCF_046595215.1 of Lapillicoccus sp. Lineage (NCBI taxonomy): Bacteria > Bacillati > Actinomycetota > Actinomycetes > Micrococcales > Intrasporangiaceae > Lapillicoccus > Lapillicoccus sp. The sequence continues at coordinate 21,000 of NZ_JBKJPP010000206.1, forward strand.
ACTGTTGGCCGACAGACGCGCCGGCCTCGGCGGCGACGGGGTCATCCGGGTCGTCCCCACCGCGCGGGCCAGCGAGGCCCTCGTGCGTGAGCAGGCCGGGCGGGCCGCCTGGTTCATGGACTACCGCAACGCCGACGGCTCCGCTGCGGAGATGTGCGGCAACGGCACCCGGGTCTTCGCGGCCTACCTGCGCCGCGAGGGCCTCGAGACGGCCGACGAGTTCGCCATCGCCACCCGCGCGGGTGTCAAGACCGTCGTCGTCACCGGCGAGCAGTATGCCGTCGACCTCGGCCCGTGGCGCGTCGTCGACCCCGCCGGCGCTCGGGAGCGGGGTTTCGACTCGACCGTGCGGGCGCGGGGGGGCGTTGAGCTGCCGGCGCTCAGCCTCGACCTCGGCAACCCTCACACCGTCGTCATCCTGCCTCCGGGCATCGACCTCGACACCCTCGACCTCACCGAGGCCCCCGCGGTGTCACCCACCCCCGCGCACGGCACGAACGTCGAGTTCGTCCGGGCCATCGCCCAGGGCCACATCGCGATGCGGGTCCACGAGCGCGGCGTCGGTGAGACCCGCTCGTGCGGTACGGGCGCCGCCGCGGCTGCGCTCGCGACCCGCTGGTGGGAGGGCGAGAGCGACGACAACCGCGAGTGGACCGTCGACGTGCCCGGCGGTCGGCTGAGCGTCCGTGCGCTCCCGGACCAGCACGTCGAGCTCGCCGGGCCCGCCGTCCTGGTCGCCGACGGCACGCTCGAGCTTCCCTCCCCGCCGAGCTAGTCAGACCCCCGCCGACGCAATACCCCTCGAAGAGCCGGCCGCCCCACGGCCGGAGCACCTCGTCGGCCGCCTCGACGAGCGCTCCCACGTCACCCTCCAGGGCGCCCCGCAATGCCGCGTCGAAGGTCGTCGCCCGCGTCGAGGTCTGCTCCGAGTCCAGCGCCACGACCTCGCGGACCAGGCCCTTGCCCGTCCCGACCCAGCGGCCGGACCCGGCGAGGAGCAGTCGCAGTGCGCGGTCCCAGAGCGCCGTGGCGACAGCTGTGCGCTCGAGGGGGTCCGTGGCCCCAGCAGGTCCTCGATGAGTTCGCTGACGGCGTAGCGGAAGGTCGCCACCTCATCGACATCGAGCGGTGGGGGCCCCTCCACGACCTGCGCACGGCAGTCCGCGGGAAGCGTCACCCCCGAGCCGTCCACATCGACGAGCACGACTGACTCGGCCACCAGGCGCGTCATCGTCGGCTGGCGCCGCGCGGCGTCCTTGGCCCGGTAGTGGGCCAGCGACGCCTCGGTGTGGACGAAGAGCTCGACCGGCCACACCTCGAATCGTCGTGAGTCGCGTTGGGGCGCAGGCTTCCCGTCCAGCAGGACGGTGATGTCCAGGTCCGACGTCGACGTCCCGGCACCACGTGACACGCTGCCGCCGAGCCAGGCGGGCCCGGGCCTGCGGGAACCACTCGGCAACGGCTCGCCGAGCGGCGTCAACCGGGTCGGGTGCGTTCACGCCGGGGCCCACCGCACGGCAAGGATGCGGAACCCCCGCGCTGTCTCGAAGCGCTCGCACCGCAGCCCGTCGAGGCTGTCGTTGGCCCACCGTTGCAGACTGTCGGCGCCGAGGTTCTTCTGCACGACGAGGTATGCCGTCCCGGCGGCTTCCAGCCGCAGCAGCCAGGTCTCGAGCATCTCGTGCAGGGCGGCCTTGCCGACCCGGATCGGCGGGTTCGACCAGATTGCGTCGAAACGCACGTCGTGCGGCACGTTCTCCGGCCGGCTCGCCGTCAGGTGCTCGATGCCCAAGAGGCTGGAGTTGTCCCGGACCAGGTCCAGGGCCCGTTCGTTGACGTCCACGGCATACACGTGGGCCTGGGGTGACACCAGCCCCAGGGTGATGGCGATGGGACCCCAGCCACAGCCCAGGTCGAGGAGGTTTCCCGTCCGGGGCGGCTTGGGCGCCTGGCGGAGCAGCACGCCGGTGCCGACGTCGACCCGGTCCGGGGAAAAGATGCCGCCCGCCGTCTGGAGGCTGAGCCGGCGCCCGGCCAGCTCGACAGAGAGGGGCCGACGCTCGGCGGCGCCGACCGGCTCGGCCGTGAAGTAGTGGTCGCCGCTCACCGCCACCACGGTACTGGGGGGAGGTCAACGACGCCCACGCCGGCATAAACGGCTCGCGGGTGTCGTTGACCACATGGGACACTAGGGAGAACATGACACGACGCTCTGAACTACTTGCCGACAAGGCCGCCGCCATCGCCGCCGAGGCGGACGCCTTCGAGGACGACTACCTGACGGACGATGTCGACGGTGAACAGCTCGACCGTGAGGAGCGCGCCTCCCTGCGGCGCGTGTCCGGCCTCTCCACCGAGCTGGAGGACGTCACCGAGGTCGAGTACCGCCAGCTGCGGCTCGAGCGGGTCGTCCTCGCGGGGGTCTGGACCGAGGGCACCGTCGAGGACGCCGAGAACTCCATCCGCGAGCTGTCGGCCCTCGCCGAGACCGCCGGCTCGACCGTGCTCGATGGTGTGCTGCAGCGCCGGCACAGGCCGGATCCCGCGACCTACCTCGGCAAGGGCAAGGCGATCGAGCTGCGTGACATCGTCATCGCCGAGGGCGCCGACACCGTCGTGTGCGACGGCGAGCTGGCCCCCGGCCAACGGCGTGCGCTCGAGGACGTCGTCAAGGTCAAGGTCATCGACCGCACGGCCCTCATCCTCGACATCTTCGCCCAGCACGCCAAGAGCCGCGAGGGCAAGGCGCAGGTCGAGCTCGCCCAGCTGCAGTACCTCCTGCCACGCCTGCGCGGCTGGGGTGAGTCGATGTCCCGGCAGGCGGGCGGCCAGGCCGCCGGCGGGCAGGGGATGGGCTCGCGCGGCCCTGGTGAGACGAAGATCGAGCTCGACCGCCGCCGGATCAACACCCGGATCGCCAAGCTCAAGCGCGAGATCACCGGAATGAAGACCACCCGCGACACCAAGCGCAGCAGCCGCAAGGTCCACCACGTGCCGAGCGTCGCCATCGCGGGCTACACCAACGCCGGGAAGTCCTCGCTCCTCAACCGCCTCACCGGCGCCGGTGTCCTCGTCGAGAACTCGCTCTTCGCGACCCTCGACCCGACGGTCCGCAAAGCCGAGACCGAGGACGGGCGCCCCTACACCCTCGCCGACACGGTCGGCTTCGTCCGGTCGCTGCCGACGCAGCTCGTCGAGGCGTTCCGCTCGACGCTCGAGGAGGTGGGCGACGCCGATCTCCTGCTCCACGTCGTCGACGGCTCGCACCCCGACCCGGAGGGCCAGATCACGGCCGTGCGATCGGTGCTCGCCGACGTCGGGGCCGACGGGGTCCGGGAGGTCATCGTCATCAACAAGGCCGATGCCGCCGACCCCGAGGTCCTCGACCGGCTGACCCGCCACGAGAAGCACTCGATCATCGTCTCGGCCCGCACCGGCCTGGGCATGGGTGCGCTGCGTGACCTCATCGCGCAGGAGCTGCCGCGGCCGGACATCGACGTCAAGGCGATCCTGCCCTACGACCGCGGCGACCTGCTCAGTCGTCTGCACGCCGAGGCCGAGATCCTCTCCACGGACCACCGCGAAGACGGCACCTTCGTCCACGCCAGGGTGCACCCGACCCTCACGGGTGAGCTCGCGGCATACCTCGTCTGACCTGATGCCCGGCGGGCGCATCATCCTGCTCTGCGGGCTGCCGGGCAGCGGCAAGTCCACCCTGTCCCGTCGCCTCGAGGCCGAGCGTCCCGGCCGTGCGGCTCAACCCGGACGAGTGCATGAGCGATCTCGTGATCGACCACGTCGACGAGGGCTTCCGGGAGCGGATCGGGGAGCGGTTCTGGCGGCTCACCCAGGAGCTCGCGAAGGCCGGCCTGACGGTCGTCCTCGACGACGGCTTCTGAGCCAGGTCCGAACGTGACGCCAAGCGCGAGTGGGCCCGGGGCCCACGGCCTGGCGGTGGAGCTGCACGTCCTCGATGTCCCGCTCGACGAGCTGGTGCGTCGGGTCGAGGGACCCCGGGCGCCACCCGCACTCGGTCCCGCTCACCAGGTCCCACCCAGAAAAGATATCTCCCCTCCTTGAGCCTGGCAGACCCGGCGGAACGGGCCCTGTTCGACCCACCGCCCCGCGCGGGCTGAGCAACGCCGGTATGCCGGTGCGGTGCCTCTCAGGAAACCTTGGCAGGGTGGGCCGGTGACGTCACCCCCGGAGCCTGCGCCGAGCCCCGAGCATGCCCGGCTCGCCGAGTCACCCGGCGACAGCGACCCGTGGCGGTTGTGGGGGCCCTACCTTTCCGGGCGGCAGTGGGGGACCGTGCGCGAGGACTACTCCGCGGAGGGAAACGCCTGGGAGTCCTTCCCGTTCGAGCAGGCGCACGCGCGGGCCTACCGGTGGGGCGAGGACGGTCTGGCCGGGCTCTGCGACCGGTTCGGGTTCCTCAACCTCGCCGTCGCGATGTGGAACGGGCGCGACGACCGGCTCAAGGAACGGCTCTTCGGGCTGACCAACCCGCAGGGGAACCACGGCGAGGACGTCAAGGAGTACTGGTGGCACGTCGACGCCACCCCGACCCATTCATGGGCCGAGTGGCTCTACCGCTACCCGCAGGCCGCCTACCCCTATGACGCGCTCGTGACAACCAACGCCGAGCGGTCGCGAGCCGACGAGGAGTTCGAGCTCTCGGACACCGGGGTCCTGCACGAGGACCGGTTCTTCGACGTACGGGTCACCCACGCCAAGGCCGACCCTGGCGACGTCCTCGTGACGATCACCGCCACGAACCACGGGCCCGACCCCGCGCCGCTGCACCTCGTGCCGCAGCTGTGGTTCCGCAACACGTGGGCGTGGGGCCAGGACGACCGGCTGCCATCGCTGCGACGGACGACCGCGCCCGAGCTCGAAGACGGCGACCTCGTGGTCGTCGAGGCGGAGCACGAGCTCCTCGGCCGCTACATGCTGTTCGCCGAGGGAACGCCCCAGGTGCTGGTGTGCGACAACGAGACCAACAGCGAACGGCTCTACGGCACGACGAACCGCTCGCCCCACCCGAAGGACGCCGTCGACCGGGCGATCGTCCGCGGCGACCCCTCGGGGCTCAACCCCGAGGCGGTCGGGACCAAGGCGGCGTTGCACTACGCGTTCGAGGCGGTACCGCCGGGCCAGAGCGTGTCCGTGCGACTGCGCCTGCGCTCCGGGACCCGACCGGATCGACCGTTCGCGACCTTCGACAGGCTCGTGTCCGACCGGCGTTCCGAGGCGGACGCGTTCTACGCCCTCGTCATCCCCGAGGCGGTGGACGACGTCGACCGGCACACGGCGCGGCGGGCCTTCGCCGGCCTGCTCTGGTGCCGTCAGGCCTACCGCTACGACGTGGCGCACTGGCTCGACGGCGACCCGGCGTCCCCGCCGCCGCCCCTCGAACGGCGGGCTCCGGAGCCGGTCGGGCGCAACTCGGCGTGGCGCAACCTCTCCATCGCCGACGTCATCTCGATGCCGGACGAGTGGGAGTACCCCTGGTTCGCGACGTGGGACCTGGCCTTCCACGCCGTCGCCCTCGCCCACGTCGACCCCGCCTTCGCCAAGTCGCAGCTGTTGCTGCTGTGCCGGGAGTGGGCCCAGCACCCCAACGGCCAGCTGCCTGCCTACGAGTGGTCCTTCTCCGACGTCAACCCGCCGGTCCACGCCTGGGCTGCCTGGCAGGTCTACCTGCGCGACGGCGCCCGCGACACCGACTTCCTCAAGCGGGTCCTCACCAAGCTGCTCCTGAACTTCAGCTGGTGGGTCAACCGCAAGGACGCCGACGGCTCCGACCTCTTCGAGGGCGGTTTCCTCGGGATGGACAACATCGGCGTCTTCGACCGGTCCCGGGAGGTCCCGGCGGGTTGGCGGCTCGAGCAGTCGGACGCCACGGCGTGGATGGCGTTCATGTGCCTGTCGATGATGCGCATCGCGCAGGAGCTCGCCCGCACGGACCACGCGTTCGACGACCTGTCCACGACCTTCCTCGAGCGTTTCCGCTCCATCGCCGACGCGATGGATTCCTTTGGCAGCCATGGCATCTCGCTGTGGGACGAGGAGGACGGATTCTTCTACGACGTCCTGTCCGGTCCCGACGGCCAGCTGGAGCCGATGCGGGTGCGTTCCCTCGTGGGCCTGCTGCCGCTGCTCGCGGTGGCCAACAGCCCGTCCTGGGTCGAGCAGGAGCTGCCGGACTTCACCGCCTCGCTGCGGTGGCTCCAGCGTCATCGCGCCGAGCAGTGCGAGAGCATCATGGACACCTCGGGTCACGAGGGCTCGGGGATGACCCTCGCCGTGGTCGACCGGGGCCGGCTCGTGCGTCTGCTCGGACGGCTGCTCGACGAGGAGGAGTTCCTCTCGCCGCACGGCATACGCTCGATGTCGGCGGCCCACCGCGACGGGCTGACCCTCGATGTGGCGGGCACCCGGATGTCGACCCACTACACCCCGGGGGAGTCCGACACCGCGCTCTTCGGAGGCAACTCCAACTGGCGCGGGCCGATCTGGTTCCCGGTCAACGCCCTCCTCGTCGACGCCCTCCACACGTATGCCGCGGGGGCCGGGCGCGACGTCAGCGTGGAGTTCCCGACGGGGTCGGGGCAACGGCTGGGCCTGCACGAGGTGGCGCAGCGGATCGAGGGGCGACTCGTCTCGCTCTTTCGGCCGGACGGCGAGGGGCGTCGACCGAGCGATCCCCGCGACCACGGGCACGGGCCGCTGTGGCAGGATCACCCGACCTTCAGCGAGTACTTCCACGGCGACACGGGTATCGGCCTCGGGGCCTCCCACCAGACGGGGTGGACGGCCCTCGTCGCGCACCTCATCTGCACCACCTCGGTCGCCACCTCAGCCGTGACCGATCCCTCTGAGAACTGACCCGATCCGCCTCTCTGCCATAGGAGCCCAGCGTGCTGCTCAAGGACAAGACCGTCATCGTCACCGGGGGGAACAGCGGCATCGGCGCCGCCATCGCGCTCGCCGCCGGCCGTGAGGGGGCCAACGTCGTCATCGACTACGTCGTCCACCCGGAGGCGACCGAGGAGCTGGACGACGAGATCACCCGGGCCGGGAGCGAGGCGATCGGGGTCGACGCCGACGTCAGCAAGGTGGCGGACCTGCGCCGACTGATCGAGGTCGCCGTCGCGCAGTACGGGCGGATCGACGTGCTCGTCAACAGCGCCGGCATCGAGACCCGCACGTCACTCCTCGACACCAGCGAGCAGGACTACGACACGGTCATGGCCGTCAACCTGAAGAGCGCGTTCTTCGCATCGCAGCTCGCGGCCAGACAGTTCATCGCCCAGGGTGGGGGCGGCGTCATCATCAACATCTCCTCCGTCCACGAGGACTGGCCGATGCCGGGCAACACCCCGTACTGCGTGTCGAAGGGGGGGATGCGGATGCTCACGCGCAACGCGGCCGTGGAGCTCGGCGCCCACGGCATCAGGATGCTGAACGTCGCGCCCGGCGCCGTCGACACTCCGATCAACACGTCGACGACGACCGATCCCGACAAGCTCAAGGCACTCAACGCCTCGATCCCGCTCGGCCGGGTGGCGAAGCCGGAGGAGGTCGCCGAGACGGTCGTCTTCCTGGCGTCAGACAAGGCGGCCTACGTCACGGCCACGACCGTCGTCGTCGACGGAGGCATCATGCAGGGGTCCGTCGGGCTCTGAAGGGCGCTGGGGGCGCTGACCGACGACGCCGCGCTCGAATCACCCGGCCTGTGGAGCGTCGCGGGTGGGGCGTCGACCCGGCATACGCTGGGGGGATGGCCGCCGACCTCGATGCCCTCCTGCACGCCGCGGTCCTGGGAGTCGGGGGCACCGAGCGAGCCGGGCAGGTGGAGATGGCCCAGGCGGTGGAGCGGGCCGTCGAGTCCAGGGAGCACCTGCTCGTCCAGGCGGGGACCGGCACGGGCAAGTCGCTGGCCTATCTCGTGCCCGCGGTCAAGCACGCCATCGACGTGGGCAGGCCGGCCGTCGTCGCCACGGCGACGCTCGCCCTGCAGGCCCAGATCGTCGACCGGGACATGCCACGGCTGGCCCGCGCGCTGCAGCCGTTGCTGGGCCGGACCCCGACCTACGCGCTGGTCAAGGGCCGGCGCAACTACGTCTGTGTCCAGAAGCTCGGTGGCGGGTTCCCCGAGGAGGAGGGCCTCTTCGGGGTCGAGCAGGTGGATCGCAGCGCCTCACGGCTCGGGGCGGAGGTGGTCCGGTTGCGGGAGTGGGCCGACACCACCGAGTCCGGCGACCGCGACGAGCTGGTGCCCGGCGTCTCCGAACGCGCGTGGCGCCAGGTGTCCGTCTCGGCGCACGAGTGCCTCGGGTCGAGGTGCCCGATGGTCGCCGAGTGCTTCGTGGAACGGTCCCGCGAGGCGGCCAGGGACGTCGACGTCATCGTCACCAACCACTCCTTCATGGCCATCGACGCCTTCGAGGGTCGCCAGATGCTGCCCGAGCACGACGTCCTCGTGATCGACGAGGCGCACGAGCTCGTCGACCGGGTGACCTCAACGATCACCGACGAGCTCACCTCTGCCATGGTGACGTCCGCGGCCAAGCGCGCCGGGCGGCTGTCGGAGAACACCGCCGAGGTCGAGGACGCAGGACTCCTGCTCGACAGCGTCCTCGAGACGCTGCCCGAGGGGCGCCTTCACGGCATACCGGACTCCCTCGCGCTCGCCCTGACGCGGGTGCGCGACACGACCCGCGCCGTGCAGTCCGACCTCAAGCCGACCCCCGGCGATGAGGCCGACGGCGGTCGCCAGGTCGCGCGGGCGGCCATCGACGAGCTCAACGAGAACGCCGCACGGATCCTGGAGCAACGCGAGCTCGACGTCGTCTGGGTGAGCAAGGACCCCCGGCGCGGCGCCGTGCTGCGGGTGGCGCCGATGAGCGTGGCGATGCTGGTGCGCGAGCGGATCTTCGAGGACCGCACCGTGATCCTCACCTCAGCCACGCTCGAGCTGGGCGGGACCTTCGATGCCGTCGCCGGCACGATCGGCCTGCGCGGCGACGGCGCTCCGCCCTGGCAGGGTCTCGACGTCGGCAGCCCGTTCGACTACCCCAAGCAGGGCATCGCCTACGTCGCCAAGCACCTGCCGCCACCCGGCCGCGACGGCACGCCTCCCGAGACGCTCGACGAGATCGAGGCGCTGGTGCGGGCCGCCGGCGGTCGCACCCTCGGCCTCTTCTCCTCGACCCGGGGCGCCCAGAACGCCGCCGAGGAGCTGCGGGCGCGCTTCGGGCAGGACGGCACCGGGATCGACATCCTCTGCCAGGGCGACGACCAGATCTCCACGCTGGTGCGCCAGTTCGCCCGCGAGCCCACCACCTGCCTCTTCGGGACGCTCACCCTCTGGCAGGGCGTGGACGTGCCGGGGTCGTCGTGCCAGCTCGTCATCATCGACCGCATCCCCTTCCCCCGACCGGACGACCCGCTCGCGTCGGCCCGCGCGCAGGCCATCGCCCGGATGGGGGGCAACGGGTTCATGGCCGTCTCGGCCACGCACGCCGCGCTCCGCCTGGCGCAGGGCGCCGGCCGGCTGATCCGTCGCGCCGAGGACCGTGGCATCGTCGCCTTCCTCGACTCACGGATGATGACGGCCCGGTATGCCGGGTTCCTCCAGCGCTCGCTGCCCCCCTTCTGGCCCACGACCGACCGCGAGATGGTGCTCGCCGCCCTGCGCCGCCTCGACGACATCGCGCCCGAGCCGGAGCCGGTTGCCGACCCGGCGCTGCGCGGGGTCACCGGAGCGATCGAAGACGTCGTCGACTCCCGTCCCGTCGCCGGGGTCACCCCTGTGCCCACCTCGTCGCGCACAGCCGTCGTGGCCGGGCACGCCTGGACCAGCGTGCAGGACGGGGAGCTCGCGGAGGGGGTCGAGGCCGGGGTCGACCTCGGCGGGCTCGCCGACCACCTCGAGCTCCCGGCCGAGGTCGTCTCGGCCCGGCTCGAGCAGCTGGGGCTCGAGCTGGAGGACTCCACCTTCTCCTTCGACTGAGGTGCCGGTCGACGGAGGTGTCGGCCGGACGTGACAGGGTGAGCGTCGTGACCCCGTCGCCGACCGTCCCGTCGCTCGTCCTCGTCAGCGGACCTGAGGAGGTCCTCGCCGAGCGGGCCGTCGCGAGCACCGTCGCGCAGCTGCGGGACACGAGCTCGGACCTCGAGGTCATCCGCCTGACGGCGTCGACCTACCAGCCGGGCGACGTCGGCATCCAGACCAGCCCGTCCCTCTTCGGTGGAGACAAGGCCGTCGTGGTGCAGGCTGTCGACGAGGCCACGGACGAGCTCCAGGCCGACCTGCTCGACTACCTCGCGGCACCGGCCCCCGAAGTCACCCTCATCGCCGTGCACCGTGGCGGCCAGCGCGGCAAGAAGGTCCTCGACCTGCTCAGGAAGCAGGGCGCCCGGGTGATCGACTGCCCCGCGATCAAGAGCGACCGGGACAAGAGTGACTTCGTCATGAACGAGTTCCGACGCCAGGGTCGCAAGGCCACCCCCGAGGCCGTCCGCGCGCTGATCGAGGCGCTGGGCAAGGACGTGCGCGAGCTCGCCGCCGCCTGCAGCCAGCTGGTGTCGGACACCCACGGGGTCATCGACGACCAGCTTGTCGAGGTCTACCACGGGGGCAAGGTCGAGGCGACCGGCTTCCGCGTCGCCGACGCGGCGATGGCCGGCCAGACCGGCGACGCCCTGCGCCTGCTGCGGCACGCCATCGCCACCGGGGTCGACCCCGTCCCGATCGTCGCCGTCCTCGCGGCGCAGCTGCGCCAGCTCGTCAGGGTCGGCTCGGCAGGCCGGGGGAGCAGCCAGCAGCTGGCCAAGGAGCTCGGGATGGCGCCATGGCAGGTCGACAAGGCCCGCCGGCTGGTCGGGCACTGGGACGCCGAGGGCCTCGGGCGGGCGATCCGGGCCGTCGCGGCCGCGGACTTCGAGGTCAAGGGCGGCGGCCGCGACCCGGTGTATGCCGTGGAGCGGGCCATCCTGACGATCACCACCGCGCGGACCGGAGTGCGGCGCTGACCGGGGGCTGGCCCTGCGCTGGCCCTGCGCTGACCCGGGCGCTGACCCGCTCCTCTCGTTCGCCGGTTTGGGCGGGGCGTTGACCGCTGGTAGATTTCCTCCTTGCGTGCGCGCCCGGTCGTGTGCGTGCGTTGCACCATCCAGCGCGGTTCACCCACGGGCGTCCTCGACTCCCAGTCCCGATCCGCGTCTGCCGCCTTTCACGGCACTCATCAACTGACCAAGAAAGATCACTCGTGGCAAACATCAAGTCGCAGATCAAGCGCATCAAGACCAACGCGAAGCGCACTGACCGCAACAGGGCCGTCAAGAGCGAGATCCGCACCTGGGTCCGCAAGTTCCGTGAGGCCGCGGCCTCCGGTGACGCCGACGCGGCGAAGGACGCGCTGAAGACGGCGTCCACCAAGCTGGACAAGGCGGCCGCCAAGGGCGTCATCCACAAGAACCAGGCCGCGAACAAGAAGTCGGCGATGGCGAAGCAGGCCTCGTCGCTCTGACCCGAGCGCCCCGTGTGCGGGGGGAACTCAGGAACTCAGACCTCGCGCCGGATCGCGTCGGCGACCTTGAGGAAACGGTCCTCTCCGAGCACAGAGCCCTCCCGCCGCACGGTGGCCGGGTCGACCCGGATGATGCGGTCGATCCGCACCTCGCTCGGGCGTCCCGCCCGGTCCCAGGCCCCTGAGCCGATGTCGACCCAGTCCCGACCGGCCCGGTGCTCCTGCGCCGCGTCCCGATCGTGGTTCTTGCTCGTGAGCATCACCCCGAGCAGCCAGTCGCCGTCGGAGCCGACCAGCAGGACGGGTCGGTCCTTGCCGATGGAGTGGTCCTCCTCGAACGGCACCCATGTCCACACGATCTCGCCGGGGTCGGGTTGACCGTCGGGTTCCGGCGCATAGCTCATGGCCGGGACGCCCCGGAAGTCGCCCGGGTAGGCCCGGGTGCGGCTCGGGGGAGCGACGCCCCCGTCGCCGGGCCGGTCGCGACGGGGCGTCGGTCGGACCGGCCGGTCCGGCTCGTGCTCAGCCCTGCCACCGCCGAGTCCGAGAGTGCGCTGCACTGCGCTGAACAATCGCCGTCCGAGTCCGTCTGCCATGGCCCTCACCGTAGCCGGGAGCGGCGTGTCGCTCAGGCCTCCCAGCCGCGCCGGCGACGAACAAAGTCGAGGAACATGCGGGCCATCAGTCGTTGGTGCCGACGCAGCGCCGCAGTGCAGCCGGGTGGCGGCGGCGCGTCGAGGTCGCTCATCATGTAGGCCGCGATGACGGCCAGGAACCCGTCGATGCCCAGCTGGTCGGCGTCCCGGGTGAGCGGGGACGTCTCCATGAGCCCGTCGACCTCGAAGCCCTGCCACGCCATCATCGGCGCCAGCCCGACGAGGTCGACCCAGGCCGGTCCCACCCCGACCCAGTTCCAGTCCACGACCCAGGCCTTCCCGGCGCCGTCCACGAGGAGGTTGTCAGGCCGCACGTCCCCGTGGGACAAGGTGGCCCCCGACAGGTGGTTCGACGCGTCGAGGACCAGGGCCCCGAGATCCTCCTGCCGTCGCAGGACCCACCCCGGCATCCCCGCCGGCAGCTCGAACCGTCCCTCGCCCATGGCCTGACCCACACCGAGGATGCTCTCGTCGCCGGCCATGCCCCGGGCGACGCTGGCGCCGGCGAGCTCGGCGGGACACGGGGTGGCCAGCTCGGCCAGGATGACGCAGGCCTCGTGGACCGCGTCGATGTCGGCTGGCGTCCAGGGTTGGCCGGGCATCCGCCCGTCGACCACGTCGAGGAGCAGGACGCTCCACCCCAGCGTCGCACTTGCGGCAATCAGGCCGGGGGCCGGCATGCCGGGTGGCAGCGCACGCAGCACCCGCGCCTCCCGGGCGAGCGCGTCGACGACGTGGGGCATGTCAGGGCCACCGGCCTTGACGAAGGCCCGTGAGCCGTCGGCGAACCTGACCGAACCGGCATACGACCCGGTGAACCCACTCGTGACGACGGGGTCGGCCGCGACCACCCGGCTGCCGACGAGGGAGGCGACCTCCGCGCGCACCCCGGAGGGCAGCATCGACCAGCTCGGCCGCTGCGAGGTGGCCCGGTAGTCGACGTCGGGGACCGTGCTCATCCCGCCAGTCTGCCCCGACGTGGTGCAGCAGTTCACCCCAATTTGCCCGGGCCGTGAATAACCGGGACCCTTGCCGTGTTGCCGTCGAGAGCAACGTGAGCCGGTCATCGCGGACCCGCACGTCCACCCGCACACCTCCGACGAACGGCCCCGATGACTGACGTCCTGCTGTCCTCCGACACGTCCCAGACCGTCCGGACCTCCGAGACCGCCCCGACCCCCCCGACCGCCGACCCGACGCTCGGGAATGCGGGGGCCGCCTCGGGGCGCGTGGGCCTCGCCCTCCTCGCGCTGGCCGTCGGCGGGTTCGCGATCGGCACCACCGAGTTCGTCACCATGGGCCTGCTGCCGCAGGTCGCGGCGGGGATCGGCACCGACATCCCGACGGCGGGCCACTTCGTGTCGGCCTACGCCGCAGGGGTCGTCGTCGGGGCCCCCCTCATCGCGGTGTTGGCGGCCAGGGTGCCACGCAAGCAGGTCCTGCTCGCCCTCATGGTCGGCTTCGCCATCACCAACGTCGCCTCGGGCTTCGCCTCGACCTACGGCCAGCTGATGGGCGCCCGTTTCCTCTCGGGCCTGCCGCACGGGGCGTTCTTCGGCATCGGCTCCGTCGTCGCCGCGAGCCTGGTCCCTAGGGAGAAGCGGACCTGGGCGGTGGCGATGATGCTCGTCGGGCTCGGCGTCGCCAACGTCATCGGGGTGCCGCTGACGACGTTGCTCGGACAGAATCTGGGCTGGCAGGTGCCCTACTGGGTCGTCGGGATCATCGGGGCGATCACCGTCCTCACCACCTGGGCGTGGATCCCGGACCAGCCGGCCAGCGGCGAGGAGTCGATGCTCGGGGAGCTGCGGGCACTCAAACGCCTTCAGGTCTGGCTAGCACTCCTGATCGGCACCGTCGGCTTCGGGGGGATGTTCGCGACCTATGCCTACATCACCCCGACGATGACCGACCTCGCCGGCTTCTCCACGTCGTTCGTCCCGGTCATCCTTGGCATCTACGGGGTGGGCATGGTCACCGGCATGGTCGTCTCGGGCCGGGTGGCGCGCTTCGGCCTGATGCGCGGCATCGTCGTGTCGATGGCGCTCATCGCCATCATGCTCGGGGTCTTCGGGTTCCTCGTCCACGTCCCGGCGCTCGCCGTCATCATGGTCTTCATCCTCGGCTTCCTGCCCTCGATCCTCGTGCCGATGCTGCAGACCCGGCTCATGGACGTGGCCCACGAGGGCCAGGCCCTGGCGGCCGCCCTCAACCACTCGACCCTCAACATCGCCAACGCGCTCGGGGCGTGGCTGGGCAGCGTGGTGCTCGCGGCGGGCTTCGGCTACGAGTGGCCGAGCCGGGTCGGCGCCCTGCTGGCGGTGCTTGGAGTCGTCATCTCGGTGATCTCGATCGTCGTCCAGCGCCGCCGCCCCTCCGGCTCCTGACGACTTCTTCGCGCCGGGGGGAAGCGCCGTGGACCACGATCTGCGCTGCGCGGGAGAGCAGGGTCCCCGCAGACGGTGACGAACGACAGCTCCCAGAGGCAGATCCGTGACGTCAGACGCGTGGCGGGCCGCCCACGTCCCGTCGTTCGTCCCCCACCGGTCTGCGCCGAGGTGCCGGCATCAACGCGTGCAGCGGCGTCAACCCACTTTGAGGAGCCGGCTGACCTCGCTGTAGCGGTAGCGGCGGTGGCCACCGAGCGTGTGGACCGCGGTCAGCTGGCCGGCCCTGGCCCACCGCGTGATCGTCTTGGGGTCGACGCGGAACATCGCCGCGACCTCGGCGGGCTTGAGCAACGTCTCGGGATCCGTTGCCTGAATGAGCGCGGGGTTGGCCACGACGGCCTCGGCGACGTCGTCAAGGCTCTGGTTGTTGCGGAGGGCGTGGCCACGGATGAGCTCGGAGGCGTCGTCGACGCTGACGCCGCGTGTCCTGGCCAGGGCGCCCTTGGCCTGCTCGCCGGTGATGCGGCTGTTGAGGGAGCGCTGGAGCTGTGCGGCGGTGAGCTCCCCATCGCGGAGGCTGCGTTCCTGGAGCAGCCCAATGGTGGAGATGTCCGCGAGGGCCTGGATGAAGCGGACGTCGCCGGGCTTGAGGTGGCCCGTGTGGGAACTGAAGAGGTTCAGCGCCCCGATGACGTCCTTGCGGTGCCTCAGCGGGAAGGCGTGGACGGAGCGGAACCCGGCGCGGACGGCGTTGGGGGCGAAGACAGGCCACCGGCCCCCTGCCTGGGCGAGGTCGGTGTTGACCACCGGGGTGCCGGTGCTGAAGCAGTCCAGCCAGGGACCCTCCTCGTTCTGCAGCCTGAACAGCTCCATCAGCTTCGCCGACTGCTTCGAGGCGGCCGTGAACTGCAGCCGACCGTGCGGGTCGGCCAGCAGCAGCCCCGCGGACGCGGAATGGCTCATCGACGCGCTGCGAGTGGTGACCAGCTCGAGGAACTCGATGGGGTCGAAGTCATCGACCAGGGTGTCGGTGATCTCGACGAGGACCTCCGCGAGGCGCTCGACCGCGATCATGATCTGCGGCTCTCTCGCGGGGTGCCCACCATCGCGAGCGGGAGGGCGGCTCGACGCTCCCGGCGCCGACCTGATGCTGGCGTGAATGTGGGCATCTGGATCTCCGATCACATCGTGTTTCCGATGCGTTGTCGGGTCCAGGACAACACAATTCAGGCAAATCATAGATCAGAACCGGGCCCTTGCACCTATTTGGGTCGCGTGTGATGGATATTGTTTTCGAGTGGCCACTCTGGTGACCCCAGCGGCTGGCAGCTCACGCCAGCCCGTGCCGCCTATCGCGGACCGATGCCGGCGCGGGCGCGCGATTCCTCGCTGCCCAGCCGCAGGACGTTGACGTCGGTCGTCACCGCGATCCACGAGAACCCATGACGTCTCAGGACCGTGGCTCGCTCAGGCGAGCCCGCGTAGGCTCCAGCCCTGATCCCGACATGCGCGCAGGCGCGGACAATCCTGGGCAGTGGGGCGTGGTCGTCGAAGTCCGCCAGGAGCTCGTCGACGTCGCGACCCAGGGCCAGGGACAGGTCGAACGGCCCGACGAAGACCATGTCGAGGTCGCGGGTGGCAACGATCGCGTCGATCTCCCTTACGGCGTCAGCCGTCTCCACCATAACGGCGCAGAACGGGCCACCTGCGCTGGAGCCGCCGCGTGCAGGGTCAGGCCGCCCCGCGCCCGGCAGCGGTCCCCAGCTGCGCGTCCCCCGTGGTGGGTAGTGGGCGGCGGCGACACAGGCCTCGGCGCCGGCTGCGTCGGCGACCAGGGGGACGATGACGCCATCGGCTCCGACGTCCAGCGCCCGCCCGATGAGGGTGGGGTCCGGTGCGGCGACGCGGACCAGCACCGTCGTGGCCGGGTCCCGTCGCAGCGAGAAGACCGCACGGAGCGCCGCGTCGTCGAAGTGTCCGTGCTGCGCGTCGAGGCAGACCCAGTCGAAGCCGCCACCAGCCAGCTCGACGGTGGTCCGGGGTTCGCCGAGGGTGGCCCACACCCCGGTCGCTGAGGTGCCCACCGACCCGTCCGTCATCCCCTGAGTGTGTCAGTCCTGCCGCTGTTTCGCCGACGGGAGGTGTCGCTCGGAGATGGACCACTGTCCCCGGTATGGCCCACACTGGGCAGACCGCTGAGTGGCGGCATCACACCGAGACCGAGGAGGCGCCATGGCGCTCATCGAGACCACTGGGCTGCACCACGTCCGTCTGACCGTCAGTGACCTCGCACGGTCCCGGGCCTTCTACGAGGAGATCCTCGGCTTCGAGATCGCCGCGCAGTCCCCGGGCGACCCCAGTGACCCCGCCGTTCGTGAGGATCCAGCCCAGCTCTACGGAGGTGTCGTCTACCAGACCAATGGCATCCTGTTCGGGTTGCGACCGGTGGCCTCCGCGCACGATGCCTTCGACTCCACCCGGACCGGGCTGGACCACGTGAGCTTCGCCGTGGCGAACCGGGACGCTCTCGACGCCGCAGTGGTGGCGCTGGATGAGCGGGGAATCACGCACGGCGAGGTCACGCTCCTCGAGGGGTTCGGGATCGCGATCCTGTCATTCAGCGATCCGGACGGAGTGCACCTCGAGCTGACCGCGCCGCTCTGACCGAGGCGTCCTGGGGGCTGGCTGGCATCGGCATGTCATCGATGAACACTCTTGTTCACCGACGAACAACGCGTACCGTTGATCCATGGTCGCTGTCGGTCAGGAGCTGGCGCGGCACGCCGTCCTCCTCGACGCGGCTGTCAGGTGTCTCGTGGCCCAGCCCCGCGCCTCCCTGGCTCAGATAGCCACGGCGGCCGGCATCGGTCGCACGACGCTCTTCAAGCTGTTCGCGACCCGCGACCAGCTCGAGCATGCCGTGGCGATGCGGGCCCTCAGCGTCTGCGAAGCGGCGATCAACTCGGCTTCCGGGCACGCCGAGGAGGGCGAGCAGGGCGGCGACGGCGGGCTGCGGGCCCTGGTCACGGCCCTCATCCCCATCGGGCCGCAGCTCACCTTCGTCTGGCGCAGCACCAGCCTCGACGTGGACGAGGAGGTCGTGGGCGCCTACCACCGCATGGACGCAGCCCTGCTCGGCGCCCTGGCCAGCGCCCGCCAGGCCGGGGTGCTGCGTGCCGACCGGCCCGAGTGGTGGCTCGGACAGACGCTCTACGCCCTCGTCCACGTCGCGTGGGACTCGGTCCAGTGCGGTCAGCTGGCCCGGCTCGACGCCCCCGACCTCGTCCTCGACACCCTGCTCGGGGGCGTCGGCACCCTCGCCGCGCGGACCGCGAGATGAGTCGACTCGCCCGGGCCAGGCAGGCGGCTGCCTTCGCCGGCGGGCTCTACGGGCAGCGCTGGGACCGCTGGTATGCCGGGCGGTTCCGCGGCGACGACCTCGCGCGCCTCAGCCTGCGGGAGGGACGCCGCGACCCCTATCCGATCTACGAGGAGATGCGCACGCGCGGGCCGATGGTGCGGACCAGACTCGGCAACTGGGCGACCCCGAGCCATGCCGTCTCGAAGCAGGTGCTGCGCAGCCGGGCCTTCGGGGTGAGCGAGCCCGGCGACGTCGGCCGGACCGCCCCGGGCACATCGTCCGAGGAGTTCGACCTGTCGTTCCTCGGTCTCAACCCACCCGACCATACGCGGTTGCGACGACTCGCCGGACCGGCGTTCAGCCCGCGGATGATGGCGACCTACCGCACCCGGATCGACGCGACGGTCCACCGGCTGCTCGACGCCGCGCAGCGACGTCAGCAGTTCGACCTCGTGGCGGACTTCGCCGCGCCCCTGCCGATCGCGGTCATCGCCGAGATGATGGGAGTGCCGGACGCCGACGTCGCAGCGTTCCAGCGGTACGGCGCGGCCCTGGGGAGTGCACTCGACGGCCTGACGTCCCTGACCCACGCCCGCGAGGTGATCCGGGCCAACGCCGAGCTCGAGACGATCTTCGAGTCGCTGTTCGCGCGGCGCGAGCGGGAGCCGGGCGACGACCTCGTCAGCGCCCTCGTCGCCGAGCGGGGCGAGCGGATCCAGCCACGCGAGCTCGTGCCGATGTGCTCGCTGCTGCTCATCGCCGGCTTCGAGACGACGGTCAACCTGATCGGCAACGGCACGCTCGCCCTGCTCCGCAACCCCGCGCAGTGGGAGCTGCTGCGGGCAGACCCCTCGCTCGCCGCGCAGACCGTCGAGGAGGTGCTGCGCTACGACTCGCCGGTGCAGGAGACCGCACGGGTCTCGTTCGAGGACACCGAGATCGCGGGAGTGGGGGTCCGGCGCAACCAGTGGGTCGTCACCCTGCTCGGTGGTGCCAACCGTGATCCGGAGGTCTTCACCGACCCGGGCCGCTTCGACATCACCCGGGCCGCAGGAGCCGAGCACCTCGCGTTCTCCAGCGGCATCCACTACTGCCTCGGGGCCCCGCTGGCCCGGCTCGAGGCGACGGTCGCCTTCGCGGCCCTCGCCGAGCGGCTCCCCGGACTGCGGCAGACCGGTCGCGTCGTGATGCGGCCCTCGACGACGATCCGCGGCCCGCGCCGGCTTCCGGTGGCTGGTCGCTGACGCACGGCGTCCCCGGCTGTCGGTCGGTGGTGACAGGGTGGTCGCCATGACGCCGAAGCCGACCGTGCCCGAGGAGAACCACTCGAGGACGTGGTCGGGTGACACCCGCCCACCGCTGCCGCAGGACGGCGACGAATGCACGATGCTGACGACCTACCTCGACTGGCACCGGGCGACGTTCGAGCTGAAGTGTGCCGGCCTCGACCCGGCCCGGATGTCTCAGCGCACGATGCCGCCTTCGACCCTGACGCTCCACGGCCTGCTGCGCCACCTCACCGGAGTCGAGCGCTGGTGGTTCCAGATCAACCTCGCGGGTGACGACGTCCCCCTGCTGTACTACGCAGACGACGACCCCGACCAGGACTTCGGGCGCCTCGACGGCGACGTGGCGGAGGCGTTCGCCCTCTGGCGCCGCGAGTGTGACCACTCCCGTGAGATCGTCGCCGGCGCATCCTCGCTGGACCAGGCCGGCACCCGGGTCCGCGACGGCCAGCCGATCTCGGTGCGGGGCGTGCTGGTCAAGATGATCGCCGAGTACGCCCAGCACAACGGCCACGCCGACCTGCTGCGCGAGGGGATCGACGGGGCGACCGGACACTGAGCCGCGGGGGCTACGGGACGCGCCGCGCGTGCACGGCATACCGGGCTGCGCGTGGGAGACTTGGGCGTTCGACGTCCCCCATCCCCCGAGCGCGAGGTCTGCCCCACCGTGTCACCCATGGCCCGCACCGCGCTGCCACCGCACGCGACGCCGCCGGACCTCCTCCGGAACTTCTGCATCATCGCCCACATCGACCACGGCAAGTCGACGCTGGCCGACCGGATGCTTCAGCTGACCGGCGTGGTCGACCCGCGGGCGATGCGCGCGCAGTACCTCGACCGGATGGACATCGAGCGCGAACGCGGCATCACCATCAAGAGCCAGGCCGTGCGGATGCCGTGGGAACTTGACGGGATCACCTACGCGCTCAACATGATCGACACCCCGGGGCACGTCGACTTCACCTACGAGGTCTCAAGGTCGCTCGCTGCGGCCGAGGGTGCGGTCCTGCTCGTCGACGCGGCGCAGGGGATCGAGGCGCAGACGCTGGCCAACCTCTATCTCGCGATGGAGAACGACCTGACAATCATCCCGGTGCTCAACAAGATCGACCTGCCCGCGGCCCAGCCGGACAAGTATGCCGAGGAGCTGGCTCGGCTGATCGGGTGCGAGCCGCAGGACTGCCTGCGCGTGTCCGGCAAGACCGGTGACGGCGTGGAGCCGCTTCTGGACCAGATCGTCGGCCAGATCCCGCACCCGACCGGCGACCCCGACGCGCCCGCCCGCGCGATGATCTTCGACTCGGTCTACGACACCTACCGGGGCGTCGTGACCTACGTGCGGGTCATCGACGGCAACCTCAACCCGCGCGAGAAGATCGCGATGATGTCGACCAAGGCCACCCACGAGCTGCTCGAGATCGGCGTCAGCTCGCCGGAGCCGGTGCCCTCCAAGGGCCTGGGTGTAGGCGAGGTGGGATACCTCATCACCGGGGTGAAGGACGTGCGCCAGTCCCGGGTCGGCGACACCGTCACCAACGCCGGCAAGCCCGCGACGGTGGCGCTCGGCGGTTATCGCGACCCCAAGCCGATGGTCTTCTCGGGGCTCTTCCCCATCGACGGGTCGGAGTACCCCAACCTGCGCGACGCCCTCGACCGGCTCAAGCTCAACGACGCCGCCCTCGTCTACGAGCCGGAGACGTCGGTCGCCCTCGGCTTCGGCTTCCGGGTCGGCTTCCTCGGGATGCTCCACCTCGAGATCATCCGCGAGCGGCTCGAGCGCGAGTTCGACCTCGAGCTGATCTCGACGCTGCCCAGCGTTGTCTACGACGTCACCCTCGAGGGCAACCGGCACATCGAGGTGACCAACCCGAGCGAGTACCCCGACGGCAAGATCGTCGAGGTCCGCGAGCCGGTCGTCCGCGCGACGATCCTCGCCCCGAGCGAGTTCATCGGCGCGATCATGGAGCTGTGCCAGCAGCGCCGCGGCTCGTTGCGGGGGATGGACTACATCTCCGAGGAACGCGTCGAGATGCGCTACACGCTGCCGCTCGCGGAGATCGTCTTCGACTTCTTCGACCAGCTGAAGTCGCGCACCCGCGGCTACGCGTCGCTCGACTACGAGCCCGACGGCGACCAGGTCGGTGACCTCGTGCGGGTCGACATCCTGCTGCAGGGCGAGCAGGTCGATGCGTTCAGCTCGATCGTGCACAAGGACAAGGCCTACGCCTACGGCGTGCAGATGGCCTCCAAGCTGCGCGAGCTCATCCCGCGCCAGCAGTTCGAGGTGCCGATCCAGGCCGCGATCGGTGCCCGGATCATCGCCCGCGAGACGATCCGCGCCATCCGCAAGGACGTCCTCGCCAAGTGCTACGGCGGTGACATCACCCGCAAGCGCAAGCTTCTCGAGAAGCAGAAGGAGGGCAAGAAGCGGATGAAGATGGTCGGCCGCGTCGAGGTCCCCCAGGAGGCGTTCATCGCCGCGCTCTCCAACGACGGCGAGAAGGCCAAGAAGTAGGCCGGTGCACGGCATACCCCTTGCTTGCGTCCGGCACCTCCGTTGCCGGGTCGAGCGACCTGCCGGACGCAAGGAGTCAGGTTCGGTGCAGGACGCAGGGGGTCAGGTGCGGAGCTTGGCGCGCAGGCGGGCGGTGTCCTCGTCGGTCCAGCCCTGGGTCGCCAGCCAGGCCCGGGCGCCACCGTGCTCGGTCTCGAGGGATTCCAGCAGCAGCCGCATGGTGTCCGCCCGCGGCGACTGCTGCTCGACCGACTTGTCGGTGAGGTTGACGGCGTAGGCGGGGCGCCGGCTGAGCCGTTCGAGGATCTGCGGGACGCGCTGGGCCGAGGCCGCGAAGTCGGCGGTGATGGCCTCGTCCGTGGCGCCGGCGAGCTTGAGCGCGAGCCCGACGACCGTGCCGGTGCGGTCCTTGCCCGCGGCGCAGTGGACGATGACGGCGCCCGGGCTCGCGGCGATGGCGCGCAGTGCGGCGACGACGGAGTCGGGGCGCTGGGTGAGATATCCGAGATAGTGCTTCGACCAGTAGGTGTCGTGGCCGCCTCGCGAGGCCCTCGACCCGTCCTGCGGCGCGTTCCCGAGGTGGGGATCGGCCACCCAGGGCAGCTCCCGCTCCCCGGCCGGGATCCCGGTCTCGACCGAGTCCTCCGGGTAGAGCGTGAAGTGGTGGATCCGGACGTCGGCCCGCGCGTGCAGCGGACCGTCGCCCTCCTTGGCGACCTCGACGTAGGTGCGCAGGTCCACGACGTCGGTCACCCCGAGGTCATCGGTGAGGTGGTGAACCGAGTCGGGCGCCAGGTCCTGGAGGTTGTCGGACCGGATCAACCGACCGGGCAGGATGTGTCCGCCGTCGACGGTGGGCAGACCGCCGAGGTCTCGCATGTTGACGACCCCGTCCAGCTCGAGCCAGGCAGGTGTGTGCACCAGATGACCCTAACCGCGCCGGATGCCCAGGCGGCACCGGGCCCGCCACACCTGGCCCGCGACAGCGGCGGAGCTCCGGCACAGGGTGAGGGCCTCGGCGAGTATGAGTCTCCGAGGCCCTCGGGCACGAACCGAGGTCCGTGTCCAGTGTCCGGGACCGAGGTCCTGGACGGGTGACCAGCAGGCTGGTCGATCACAATGATCCTCGAGTCCCGTTCCCCCGAAAGGGAATTGGATCTCGTGAACATCGATCCCGCCTTCGGCAAGCCGACTGCGTAGGTCAGGTCTACGCCCTCGTGGCCCCCCCGGCAAGACCCCGGACGGACATACTCCGGCCACCTGGTCCTTGATCGGCGTGTCGTGGTCTGACACGCCGTGGGAAGAGGGTCGGGCCCGGGGGCGGTGGGGCCGGAGGGACTCGTCGAGCTCCCCTGAGAGACTCTCGGTATGCCGAGTGCCCTGCCCGACGGCGATCCCGCCCCTGCGTCGGGGGAGCTCCCCCCCGCAGCCCTCGACCGCCTGCCGGACGGACCCTTCGGGGTCTACCTCCACGTCCCGTTCTGCGCGGTGCGCTGCGGCTACTGCGACTTCAACACCTACACGCTGCCCGAGCTCGGTGACGGGCGCACGGTCGGGGGAAGCACCACCACCTTCGCCGACGCGGCCCTCGCCGAGCTCGACCTCGCCGCCCGCGTCCTGGGCGACCACACCCGACCCGTCGAGACGGTCTTCGTCGGCGGCGGCACCCCGACGATGCTGGCGGCGAGCGACCTCGTGAGGATGCTGCACGGCATACGGGGGCGCTTCGGGCTGGCCCCGGATGCCGAGGTGACCACCGAGGCCAACCCCGACTCGGTCACCGACGGCAGCCTCGCCGAGCTCGCCGCCGGTGGCTTCACCCGGGTCAGCCTGGGGATGCAGAGCTCGGTGCCGCACGTGCTCGCGGTCCTCGACCGGACCCACAACCCCGACAACGTCGCCCGCGCCGTCCGCGGGGCCCGCGCGGCTGGTCTGCAGGTCAGTCTCGACCTCATCTACGGCACGCCGGGGGAGAGCCTCGACGACTGGCGGCGCAGTCTCGAGGATGCCGTGGCGCTCGAGCCGGACCACGTCTCGGCCTACGCGCTCGTCGTCGAGGCCGGGACCAGGCTCGCCGCGCAGGTGCGCCGCGGGGACGTCCCGGCGCCGGAGGACGACGACGAGGCGGCGAAGTACGAGCTGGCCGACGAGGCGCTCACCGCTGCGGGTTTCGGCTGGTACGAGGTGAGCAACTGGGCCCGGGGGGAGCGGTTCCGGTGTCGTCACAACGAGGGGTACTGGTCCGGTGGCAGCTGGTGGGGCGTCGGGCCCGGGGCGCACAGCCACCTCGGCGGGGTGCGGTGGTGGAACGTCAAGCACCCGACGGCGTATGCCGCGCGGCTGGCGGCGGGCGCCTCGCCCGCAGCGGCCCGTGAGGTCCTCGACGACGAGCAGCGGCACGACGAGTGGGTCCTGCTCGGGGTGCGCCTCGTCGACGGGCTGCCGATGGGCGGGTTGCGTGTCGCCGGTCGGGCTGCAGTGGCCGGGCTCATCGCCGACGGGCTCATCGACGGGTCGGCGGCGCTGCGGGAGAGCCGGATCCGGCTCACCCGACGCGGTCGGCTGCTGGCCGACACCGTCGTGCGGAGGCTACTGGGCGTCGGTTGAGGCGGCGGTGACGAAGTCGATCAGCTCCTCGACGCTGGCGAGGAGGGCCGGCTCGAGGTCGGCGTAGCTGCGGACCGTCCCGAGGATCTGCTTCCAGGCCCGCGCGATGTCGGCCTGGGTGTCGTGGGGCCAGCCGAGCTCGGCGCAGATGCCGTGCTTCCACGACTTGCCCGGGGGGATGACCGGCCACCGCGTCCAGCCCAGGCGCGCCGGGCGGACCGACTGCCAGACGTCCACATAGGGGTGGCCGAGGACGAGGACCTCGCCCCGCAGGCCCGGCAGCGCCCGGACGGCGTCCACGATGCGGGCCTCCTTGGTGCCGGTCAGGAGGTGGTCGACCAGCACACCCATCCGCCGGCCCGGCGCCGGGCGGAAGGCCTCGATGGCGCCGGCGAGGTCGTCGACGCCGTCGAGCATCTCGACGACGACGCCCTCGAGCCTCAGGTCGGCGCCCCACACCTTCTCGACCAGCTCGGCGTCGTGACGGCCCTCGACGAAGATCCGGGAGCCGACCGCGACGCGGGCCGGGGCGCAGGTCACGGCGGTCGAGCCGCTCGCCGTGCGAGAGGTCTGCTGACGCGCTGCGTCGAGGGCGGCTCGGGAGGCCAGGACCGGGGGCGTGAGGACGACCGGGAGACCATCGAGAAGGAATCCCGGGCCGAGCGGGAAGCCCTTGGTGCGGCCGCGACGGTCCTCGAGGTGGACGACGTGCATGCCGCCGGCCTTCTCCACCCGCACGACGGCTCCGCACCACCCGGTCTCGACGTCCTCGACGACGAGGTCGGGCTCGGCCGCCACCTCGCTCGCGCGCCCGCCCCTCGGGGCGCGCCAGTCACCGGCGAGCACGTCGCCGCCGTATCGATCCCCATCTGCCACCCGGCGAGCGTACGGTTGCCCGCGACGGACGCGTCGCTCGACGCGCCGGGGGCGGACCGGGGGGCGGACCGACCCCGCACCCAGGGCGCGTGTGGGGGTCGGACCGACGTCGTAGACTTGGCACTCACGGCATACGAGTGCCAAGGACGAGCGGACGAGCAGAGGAGGCGCGGCGATGAGCGAGGAGCGACGGCTCGCAGTCCTTCGGGCGATCGTCCAGGACTACGTCCACACCTCCGAGCCGGTCGGGTCCAGGGCCCTCGTCGAGCGCCACCACCTCGGGGTGTCCGCGGCGACGGTCCGCACCGACATGGCCGTCCTGGAGGACGAGGGCCTCATCGCCGCCCCGCACACGTCCGCGGGCCGGATCCCCACGGATGCGGGCTACCGGATGTTCGTCGACCGGCTCAGCTCGGTCAAGCCGATGAGTGGTGCGGAGCGGGCCGCCATCAGCCGCTTCCTCGCCGGCGCCGTCGACCTCGACGACGTCGTCGAGCGCACGGTGCGCCTGCTCAGCTCCCTCACGCGGCAGGTCGCGGTGATGCAGTACCCCTCGCTGACCCACTCGACGGTCCGGCACATCGAGCTCGTGCCCATGGGGTCGCAGCGCCTCATGATCGTGCTCATCGTCAACACCGGCCGCGTGGAGCAGCGCATCGTCGACTCGCGCCACGACCTCACCACCGCCGATGGCGACGCCCTGATCGCCAAGCTCCGCACCGAGCTCAACGCCGAGACCTCGTCGCGTCCCTTCAGCGAGGCCGCCAGCCGACTGCACTCCCTGCCCGAGCGCTTCGAGCCGCGGGACCGCGACGTCGTGCGCGCCGTCGTCCAGACCCTCGACGACGCCCTGGTCGAGGAGCGCGAGGAGCGCGTCGTGCTCGCCGGCACCGCCAACCTCGCCCGGTTCGGCCCCGACTTCCCCCAGACCATCGGGCCCGTGCTCGAGGCGCTCGAGGAGCACGTCGTGCTGCTCAAGCTGCTCGGCACGCTCGGCCAGGACCACGACGCCATCGCCGTGCGGATCGGCCACGAGAACGCCCACCAGGGCCTGACGTCCACCTCGGTCGTCTCGACCGGCTACGCCGCGGGCAGCGAGGTCGTCGCCGGCCTCGGTGTGCTCGGCCCGACCCGGATGGACTATCCGACGACGATGGCGTCGGTGCGCGCCGTCGCCCGATACGTCTCGCACATTCTCGGACCCTGAAACCGCCAGTAGGACAAGGAAACTCGTTGAACGACTATTACAAGGACCTCGGCATCTCCCGTGAGGCGACCGCTGAGGAGATCAAGCGGGCCTACCGACGGATGGCGCGCAGGCTCCATCCTGACGTCAACCCCGTCGAGGGCGCCGAGGAGGAGTTCAAGAAGATCTCCCAGGCCTACGACGTGCTCTCCGACGCCGACAAGAAGCACTCCTACGACATGGGCGCCGATCCGTATGCCGCGGCCGGTTCCGGGGGTGCGGGCTTCGGTCAGGGCTTTTCCTTCAGCGACGTCATGGACGCCTTCTTCGGGGGGCAGGCGACGACCCGCGGCCCGCGCTCACGCCAGCTGCGCGGCCAGGACGCTCTCGTGCGGCTCGACATCGACCTCGGTGACGCGGTGTTCGGCGCCGAGGAGGAGCTCACCATCGACACCGCCGTCACCTGCGGCACCTGCCACGGCGAGGGCGCGCAACCGGGCACCGGCACGAGCACCTGCGCCGTCTGCCAGGGCCGGGGCGAGGTGCAGACCGTCCAGCGGTCCTTCCTCGGACAGGTGATGACGAGCCGCCCGTGCCAGGCCTGCCAGGGCTTCGGCACCGTGATCAGCAACCCCTGCTTCGAGTGCTCCGGCCAGGGCCGGGTCCGCACCCGCCGCACGCTGAAGCTCCGCGTCCCTGCCGGTGTCGACTCGGGCACCCGGATCCAGCTGGCCGGCGAGGGCGAGGTCGGCCCGGGTGGCGGTCCCGGCGGCGACCTCTACGTCGAGGTCGCCGTCCGCCCGCACGAGACCTACACCCGCCGCGGAGACGACCTGCACTGCACCGTCGAGCTGCCGATGAGCGCCGCTGCGCTCGGGACGTCGTTCAAGCTGAGCACCTTCGACGGCAAGTCCGATCTCGTCATCGCCCCGGGCACCCAGGCCGGCGACACCTCGACGATGCGCGGGCTCGGGGTGACCCACCTGCGCGGCAGTGGACGCGGTGACCTGATCGTGCACGCCAACGTCCAGACCCCGACCAGGCTGACGCCGGAGCAGGAGGACCTGCTCCAGCAGCTCGCGGTCCTGCGCGGCGAGGAGCGTCCGGAGGGTCGCCTCGAGCCGCTCGAGAAGGGCCTGCTGGGCAAGCTCCGGGACGCCTTCAAGGCGAAGTAGTCCCGATGATGTGCCTGCCGGCCTCACCCCACCGCCGATGGTGGTGACGATTTGACGGACCGGATGTTCCTGCTCGCTCCCGCCCAGTGGGGAGCGGCCGGCGTGGGCGACCTCGTGGCGCTGACCGGCCCCGAGGCCCGCCATGCGGCCCAGGTCGTGCGGATCCGCGTCGGCGAACGGGTCCTCATCAGCGACGGAGCCGGCCGGCGGGCGCTGTCCGAGGTCGTCACCGTCGGCCCGGGCCAGCTGACCGCCCGGCTCCTCGAGCTCGAGACGGCCCCGGACCCGAGCCCACGGTTCGTCCTCGTCCAGGCGCTGGCCAAGGGCGAGCGGGACGAGCAGGCCGTCGAGGCCGCGACCGAGCTCGGCGTCGACGAGGTCGTGCCCTGGCAGTCCTCGCGGTGCATCGTCCAGTGGCGCGGGGACAAGGAGGAGAAGGGTCGCCTGCGGTGGGAGGCGCTCGTCACCTCGGCCGCAAAGCAGTCCCGCCGCAGCCGGGTCCCGCTCGTCGCGCCGTTGGTCCGCCAGGCCGCGCTGCGCGAGCGGGTCGGGTCGGCGGCGCTCGCCCTGGTGCTGCACGAGGAGGCTGTCATCCCGTTGGCCGGGCTCTGCCTCCCGGACGCGGGAGACGTCGTCCTGGTCGTCGGCCCCGAGGGCGGCATCACCCCGGAGGAGCTGACCGCACTGGGTGACGTCGGCGCGGTCGTGGTCAGACTGGGCACCGAGGTGCTGCGGTCCTCCAGCGCCGGGCCCGCCGCGCTCGCGGTCCTCAATGCTGCCTCCCGGTGGCGCTGACGGCCGTTGCCCGATGGCGGCTGATGCTGGGAGGCTGGTTGACGTGGCAGTCCCGGTCGCGACCATCGACACCTACATCGCCTCGTTCCCGCAGGAGGTCCAGGTCGTCCTCGAGACCGTGCGGCAGGCGATCCTGACGGCGGTGCCCGGGGACCGCGAAGCGATCAGCCATGCCATGCCGGCCATCACGCTCGACGGCAGTGCCGTGGTCAACTTCGCCGCATGGAAGGGCCACCTCAGCCTCTACCCCCTGCCGCACGTCGAGGGCGCCCTCGCGAAGGAGGTCGCGGCATACCGGACCGCGAAGCACACCGGGAGGTTCCCGCTGAGCGGGCCGGTCCCCTACGACCTCATCGGCCGACTGGCGGCGCTGCTCGGCGAGCAACGGACCCTTGCCGGCGGCTGATCCGCTGGCGGGATCACCTGACGGAGAAGGCGACGACCTTCTGGGCTGCGAGGGTGCCGTCCTTGGGGCTGGAGGCGAAGGCCCGGAAGAGGTAGTCACCGGTCGGCAGGGAGCCCAGGTCGACCGACCAGCTGCCCTGGGCCGGGCAGCCGCTCGAGGCGGTCGTGCTGCCCTTCGTGACCACTGTCGTGCCCTGCGTCAGCTCCCACTGGACCCCGGCCTCGAACGTGCACGCCAGTCCCTTGACGACGACCGGGGCCGACGCGGGCAGGACCTGACCCCGAGAGGGGCTGTCGATCCAGACCGGAGCGAGGTCGGTGTATGCCGTGTCGGCCGCGGGCCGCTGGTAGACACCGGCCGCCACGGTCTCGAAGAGGGGCGCGCCGCCCGCGACCGAGATCCTGACCGGGAGGTTCTGCTGCAGCCCGGCCGTCGCCGACCAGACCACCTGCTGCACGCTGACCCGCTGCTGCTCGGCGGTGAGGCCCTTCACCCCGGCGGAGCTCAGCACGACCTGGATCTCCTTCGTCCCGGCGGTGACCTTGGCGGTCGTGCCCGATGGCCACGGCTGGAGGTAGCCGTCGGTGGCGACATAGGCCTGCGCGGCGAGGGAGAGGTTCACCGCTGCTGCGCCCTGGGCGACGCCGTCGGCCCCGACGGGGAGCGCGGTCCGCAGGTATTCGCGCACCAGACCGACCTTGCCGGCGCCGTAGGGCGAGACGAAGTAGACCGGGACGGCCATGTCCTTCGTGGCCGGCGGTGCGGACGTCGGACTCGAGGGAGGCGGCGTCGGCGGGACCCCCGTCGCCGTGCCCGTCGCCGTGCTCGTCGCCGTCCCCGTCGCCGAGGTGGTGGGCGAGGCTGAGCTGGTCGTCGAACCGGTGGCCGAGGTGGTCGCACTCGCCGTCGCGGTGCTGGTGGCCGCGGGGAGCGGCGGGGTGGCCCCCGGCCGCAGGCCGAGCCACGCCACGACAGCGACGGCGGCCACGGCCGCGGCCGCGCCGACCGGCATGAGCCACCGGGGCCGGGCGCCCGCACCGGCACGCCCGTCGACCTCGGCCCGGATGTCGTCGAGGCGCTCGTGGGGTTCCACGTCTCGTGCCTCCTGGGTCAGGGCGACCCGAAGCCGTTCCTCGATGTCCGTGAAGTCCTCGCCGCCGAAGGGCGGGCGTGCAGCGTTCATGACCGGCCTCCCATCGTGTCCCGCAGGGCCGCCAGGGCCCGGTGCGCGTGGGACTTCACGGCGCCGGGCGAGATGTCGAGCGCCTCGGCGATCTGCTTCTCGGACAGGTCGCTGTAGTAGCGCAGGACGAGCACCTCCCGCTGTCGCTGGGGCAGTCTCCGCACAGCACCCATCAGGGTGTCTCCTTCGTCGTGGCGCACGGCCATGGTCTCTGCGCTGTCGGCCGTCCGTCGTCCCGGAGCCTCGGCCCCGCCGGCCGCGGACCGCAGGTAGCGGTCCTCGACGCCCTGGTGGCGAAAACTGGAGCGGCAGCCGTTGACGACGCTGCGCCGCAGGTAGGCCAGGGCGTTGCCCTCCTCGCGCAGCTGCGCCATCCGGGGGTGGGCCGCGACGAAGACGTCCTGGACGATCTCCTCGGCCCGCCCCTGGTCCCGCACGAGCAACCAGGCGAGCCGGACCAGCGAGCGCCAGTGGGCGGCATACAGCTGGGTGAGGGCGTCGTCCGCGGCCCAGCGCGCAGCAGAGCGCCCTGCGGCGTCGGTCCCGCTGCGTTCGGCCACGCCCAACGTTCTCATGCACCCTAGACGCGCAGGTGCCGCGACACGTTGTCACGAAATACGCTCACCTCATGATTGCTCCCATGTGCCTCTTCTGCCGCATCCTCGAAGGGGAGGTCCCGGCGCAGGTCGTCGCCCAGACGGAGGCCTCGCTCGCCTTCCGCGACATCGACGGCAAGGCGCCCACCCACGTGCTCGTCATCCCGCGCAGGCACGTCCAGAACCTCGCGGAGCTCGCCGAGTATGCCGCGGAGCTGGCTGACGTCGTCGGCCTCGCCGCACGCGTCGCGCAGGACGAGGGGCTCGACCTGGGCTACCGGCTCGTCGCGAACACGGGGTCCCAGGCGGGGCAGACCGTCCACCACGCGCACCTGCACCTGCTTGGTGGCCGGGAGATGACGTGGCCACCCGGCTGAGGACGGGCCGCCGAGCGTGCGGGACGTAGACTCGAGGCAACATGACAGACGCTGACCACCACCTCGAGCCGCGGTCTCCCGGCGCCGCGGTCCCCATCCACACGATGACCATCCCGCCCACGGTCTCGATGGTCGCCCTCCTCGGTCCGCGGGACGAGGTGCTGCGGACGATCGAACGGGCCTTTCCCGACCTGGACGTCCACGTGCGCGGCAACGAGCTCTCCCTGCGCGGCGACAGCGCCGACGTCGCGCTCGTCGAACGCCTCGTCGACGAGCTCCTCCTGGTCATCGACGCGGGACAGGCGCTCAACCGTGACGCGGTCGAGCGCTCGATCACCATGCTGCGCAGCCAGACCCGCGAACGGCCCGCGGAGGTGCTGACGATGAACATCGTCAGCAGCCGAGGGCGCACCGTCCGCCCCAAGACGCTCAACCAGAAGCGCTACGTCGACGCGATCGACACGCACACCATCGTCTTCGGCATCGGTCCGGCCGGTACGGGGAAGACCTACCTCGCGATGGCCAAGGCCGTCGCTGCCCTGCAGGCCAAGCAGGTCAAGCGGATCATCCTCACCCGCCCGGCGGTCGAGGCGGGCGAGCGGCTCGGCTTTCTGCCCGGGACGCTCAACGACAAGATCGACCCCTACCTGCGTCCGCTCTACGACGCGCTGCACGACATGATCGACCCGGAGACCATCCCGAGGCTGATGGCGTCCGGGACCATCGAGGTCGCCCCCCTCGCCTACATGCGGGGCCGGACGCTCAACGATGCGTTCATCATCCTCGACGAGGCCCAGAACACCTCCGCCGAGCAGATGAAGATGTTCCTCACCCGGCTCGGCTTCGGCGCGCAGATGGTCGTCACCGGCGACGTGACCCAGGTGGACCTCCCGGGGGGCACGACCTCGGGGCTGCGCCAGGTGCGCGACATCCTCAAGGGTGTCGACGACGTCTACTTCGCCGAGCTCGACTCGAGCGACGTCGTGCGCCACCGCCTGGTCGGGGCCATCGTCGATGCCTACGAGCGGTCGGAAGCCAGCCGCCGATCCGACGCCGGCCGGGGTGAGCGTGGCCGCGGCGAGCGGGACCGGGGCGAGCGGGACCGGAGGAGCGGCACCCCGTGAGCATCGACGTCCTCAACGAGACCGAGACAAGGGCTGACGAGCTCGAGCTCGTCGCCCTCGCGAAGTACGTCATGGGCCAGATGCGGGTCCACCCCCAGTCCGACCTGTGCATCAAGCTCGTCGACGAGCAGGCGATGGAGACCCTGCACGTGCAGTGGATGGACCTGCCCGGGCCGACCGACGTCATGAGCTTTCCCATGGACGAGCTGCGGCCTGGGCGCGAGGAGAAGGAGCCGGAGGAGGGTGTCCTCGGAGACATCGTCCTGTGCCCCTCGGTCGCGGCGAGACAGGCCGCCGACGCCGGGCACACGGCCGAGGAGGAGCTGCTGCTCCTCACGACCCACGGCCTGCTGCACCTGCTCGGCTTCGACCACGCCGAGCCGGACGCGGAGCGGGAGATGTTCGAGCTGCAGCGTCAGCTGCTGCTGACCTTCCTCGCTGGTCGCGGCCGGCCGACCACCTGAGGCTGACGTGATCCCCCAGATGGTGGCGCTCGCGCTGCTGAGCGTCGTCGTGGCCTTCCTCCTCTCGGCATCCGAGGCGGCCATCATCCGGATGTCGCGGGTGCGCGCCGAGGAGCTGCACGACGACGGCCGCAGCGGCTCGAGGTCGCTGCTGGTCGTGGTCGGCGACTCCTCGGCATACCTCGCGGTGCTCGCCTTCCTGCGCGTCGTCGCCGAGGCGGCGAGCGCGGTCCTCATCACGATCGCCGTCCTCGACCTCGTCGACAGCACGACCGCCGGCCTCTTTATCTCCATCGCGGTCATGGCGCTCGTCTCGTTCGTCATCGTCGGTGTCTCGCCGCGCACGCTCGGGCGCCAGAACTACGACACGGTGGCCCTGTGGGCGGCGCCGTTCGCGGTGGGCCTGCGCAAGGTGCTCGGGCCGGTCGCCCACGTCCTCGTGGCCCTGGGCAACGCCGTGACTCCCGGCAAGGGATACCGTGAGGGACCGTTCCAGAGCGAGGCCGAGCTGCGCGACCTGCTCGACCGGGCGGGGGAGTCCGACGTCATCGAGGACGACGAGCGGGAGATGATCCACTCGGTCTTCGAGCTCGGCGACACCGTCGTGCGCGAGGTGATGGTGCCTCGGACCGACATGGTGACCATCTCCCAGGACAAGACGCTGCGCCAGGCGATGTCGCTCTTCCTGCGCTCCGGGTTCTCCCGGATCCCCGTCGTCGGGGACGGCAGCGACGACACGCGTGGGCTGCTCTACCTCAAGGACGTCGTCCGGCGCACCTACGCCGACGCCGACTCCGCGAGCACCCTCGTCGGACATGCCATGCGCCCCATGCACTTCGTGCCCGAGAGCAAGCCCGTCGACGACCTGCTGCGCGAGATGCAGCAGGACCAGAGCCACTTCGCAATCGTCGTTGACGAGTACGGCGGCACGGCCGGCCTCGTGACGATCGAGGACATCCTCGAGGAGATCGTCGGGGAGATCGCCGACGAGTACGACCGGGAGGCCCCCGGCGTCGAGCAGCTCGCCGACGGGTCGACACGCGTGCCGGCCAGTCTCGACATCGACGACCTCGCCGACCTCTTCGACGTCGAGATCGAGGAGGAGGAGGTCGACACCGTGGGCGGCCTGCTCGCCAAGGCGATCGGACGGGTGCCGATCCCCGGATCGCACGCCGGTGTCGCCGGTTTGTCCCTCACGGCTGAGAAGATGGCCGGACGACGGCACCGGCTCGCCACCGTCATCGTCCGGCGACTCGAGACCGGGGCAGACGAGCCGCGCCGCGGCCCGCACGCCCACCCGCTGCTGGAGAAGGAGCAGGCCCGTGAGCACTGAGCACGACCACACCGAGCCTGACGACACCGAGCCTGACGACACCGAGCCTGACGACACCGAGCCTGGGGCGCCTTACCGCGCCGGGTTCGCCTGCCTGGTCGGGCGTCCCAACGCCGGCAAGTCGACGCTGACCAACGCCCTCGTCGGGCAGAAGGTTGCCATCACCTCGTCGAAGCCGCAGACCACCCGGCACACGATCCGCGGCATCACCACGAGCGAGGGCGCCCAGCTCGTGCTCGTCGACACCCCCGGGCTGCACAAGCCGCGCACGCTCCTCGGCTCGCGGCTCAACCACCTCGTCCGCGAGACGCTGCTCGACGTCGACGTCATCGGGTTCTGCCTGCCTGCCGACCAGCGGGTCGGGCCCGGTGACACCTACATCGCCCGCGAGCTCAAGGACCTCCAGCAGGCGAAGCGCAAGCCGGTCGTCGCCATCGCGACGAAGTCCGACCGGGTCGACCGATTGCGGCTCGCTGAGCACCTCATTGCCATCGACCAGCTCGGCGAGTGGACTGAGATCATCCCGTGCTCGGCGACCAGAGGCGACCAGGTCGAGGAGGTGAAGGCGGTCCTTGCGTCGTACCTGCCCGAATCGCCGCAGCTCTACCCCGACGGCGTCCTCACGGACGAGCCGCAGATCATCATGATCGCCGAGCTCGTCCGGGAGGCGGCTCTGGAGGGGGTGCGCGACGAGCTCCCGCACTCGCTGGCGGTCGTCGTCGAGGAGATGCTGCCGAGGCAGGGCCGCCCCGAGGGCGACCCGATGCTCGACCTGCGGGTCAACGTCTTCGTCGAACGCTCGAGCCAGAAGGCGATCATCATCGGCAAGGGCGGCTCGAGACTGCGGGACGTGGGCACGACCGCTAGGCAGGGGATCGAGGCCCTGCTCGGGCAGAAGGTCTACCTCGACCTGCACGTCAAGGTCGCCAAGGACTGGCAGCGCGACCCGAAACAGCTCCAGCGGCTGGGCTTCTGAGGCCTGCTCTTGGACTGGTCAGGTCAGCACCTTGACGGTGACCCAGGCGTCGTGGACGGACTTCGCCTTCGGTGAGGTCGCGCCGAAGCGGGTCCGGGCGGCGGCCACGGTGAGGTCGGCGAAGTCCGCGAAGGTGACGTCCTTGGCGATGTCCTTCCCGGTGAGCACGTCGTACCAGACCTGACCGGCGCCCTCCCAGGCGTGGCCGCCGATGCCGGTGGCGGCGAGGTAGAACGCGCGGTTGGGGATGCCGGAGTTGGTGTGGACCCCGCCGTTGTCGTGGCTCGCGTCGTGAGGCAGGTCCACGAAGCCGCCCATGTCAGCCGGCTGCGGGTCCTTGCCGAGCACCGGGTCGTCATATGCCGTGCCCGGTGCCTTCATCGACCTCAGGGCGGTGCCCTTCACCTTCTTGGTGAACAGGCCGGCGCCAATGAGCCAGTCAGCCTCGGTCGCGCTCTGGCCGAGCGTGAGCTGCTTGACCATCGAGCCGAAGCAGTCGGAGACGGACTCGTTGAGGGCGCCGGACTGCGCGACGTAGGTCAGGCCCGCCGTGTACTGCGTCATGCCGTGCGCCAGCTCGTGCCCGATGACGTCGATGCTCGACGTGAAGCCGTTGAAGTAGGTGCCGTCCCCGTCGCCGAACACCATCTGCGCGCCGTCCCAGAAGGCGTTGTCATAGGCCCGGTCGTAGTGCACCGTCGCAACGAGCGGCAGGCCCCTGTCGTCCAGCGAGTTGCGCCCGTATGCCGTGTTGAGCAGCTGCCAGGTCGCGCCCAGCCCGTCGTAGGCCTGGGTGACGGCCAGGTCGCCATCCGGCGGCGCGCCTTCGGCCCGGACGAGCGCGCCGGGCAGGGTCGTGGTCTGTTTGGCGTCGTGGATCGCGCGCTGCAGGACCGCGGGTGGGGGCGTGGCCGGCTTGTGCGGTCGTGGCCGCTTGACCATCGCCCCCGGCAGGCCCGCGCCCGGGAGGAACCCGTCCGGGCTGCCGGGACCACGCTCGGCGGCCACGGTGCGGCGCTCGCGCATGACCTGGTCGCGATCCAGGGTGCGCCGGGCGGCGTCGACGACCTCGCGCCGATCGGACCCCACCATCGCCTCCAGCAGGTAGGGCGGGATGATCGTGCAGTGGGTCTCGGCGCTCAAGGGTGTCCGTGTCATGACCCCACCGTGCCCCCGACCACCGACAGGGGCAACCCCGGGCCCTGTCCGGCGTCCGCCATCCGGTGGGGAGGTCAGCGCTCCGGCGGCGCGTCCTGCGGGGTGGCGTCCTGCGCGGTGGCACGCGGCGGGGTCGGGTTCAGCGCCCGCCTCAGCCGCTGTAGGTCGAACCAGTTGGGGTGGCGCACGGCGATCGAGCCCCCTGCCGAGCTCCTGTGGAGCACCAGCGTGGGACTGCCGGGCCCGGCAATCGCGTCGATCCGGTTCGACACGCGGGCCCATCCCCTGCCGACCCGGTCGCTGTTGGCGCCCCATCCTCGGGGGACCACCAGGACGATGGTGCCGACCCCGCCGGAGACGGCGATGTCGACCAGTTCATGGGCGCACACGGCCTGCTGGAAATCGAGCTTGACCGAGCCCAGGCCGGCGCTGAGGGCGAGGAACGGCGGGACGGACCAGACCCCCCCGCCGGACGTGGCTCGACATCCCGCCGGACAACCGCAGCCGGTGGTCCGAGTCGGCCCCGATCCGGTTGGCGTCGAAGGTCGTGGTGCGGCGCAGCCCGGTCGGTGGCGGCGCGACGGGCAGATCCGCGACGAGGGCGTCGAGGTCGGCGAAGGTCCGCGCGTCGAGAGCGCTGCTGATCCGTTGGGCGAGCTCCTCCGGCGTGAGCCTGCCCTCCTGGGCGGCCGTCCGCAGGACGGTGGTCGTCGCCTCGCGTTCCTGGTGTCCCACCCCCAGGTCTGCCGGATCCGTCACCCCGGAATGTTAAAGCGGGCGCGCTCGGAGACGGTAGCTTCGTCCGGGTGACCACCACGGACCTGAAGCTGCTGCCGCGATCCGCGTCGGCCGAGGTTGGCATCCCCGCCTCGAGCGTGCTCTCCCTTCTCGAGGGACTCGCGACCGCTGGCCTCGAGTTGCACAGCCTCATGGTGGTGCGCCGAGGGCACGTCGCCGTCGAGGGCTGGTGGGCTCCGTACTCCGCCGAGCGGCCGCACCTGCTCTACTCCCTGAGCAAGTCGTTCACCTCCACGGCGGTCGGCTTCGCCCTCGCCGAGGGCCGGTTCACCCTGGACGACACCATCGTGTCGCTGCTCCCGGGCCACGTGCCCGACGAGGTCGACCCCGCTGTCGCGACCCTCACCGTCCATCACCTCCTGTCGATGTCGACGGGTCACCACGAGGACACCCTCGAGCAGGCCCTGTGCCTCGAGCCGGCGGACCTCGTGAAGGGGTTCCTGCGGGTTGTGCCGCAGGAGGCCGTCGGATCGAGGCACGTCTACAACAACAGCTGCACCTACGTCCTCGCGGCCCTCGTCCAGGAGCTCACGGGTGAGCACCTCCTCGACTACCTGCGACCCCGACTGCTCGACCCGCTGGGTGTCGGACCGGCCCACTGGGACAACGACATGCATGGCAACGCCCTGGGCTTCACCGGCCTGCACCTCGGCACCGAGGCCATCGCCGCCTTCGGCCAGCTGCTTCTCCAGCGCGGCGAGTGGCATGGGGAGCAGCTCCTGCCCGCTGGCTGGGTGGAGCTGGCCACGCGCAAGCACATCGACACCGACCTCGACCCAGCGACGAACGTCGACTGGGCCCAGGGCTACGGCTACCAGTACTGGATGTCCCGGCAGGGGTTCCGCGGGGACGGCGCCTACGGCCAGTTCTGCCTCGTCGTGCCCGAACAGGACCTCGTCGTGGTGACGACCGCCTGCGTCGAGGACATGCAGGCGATCCTCACCGCGGTCTGGACGCACCTGCTCCCGGCACTCGACACGGCTGACCCCGACCGGACGTCCTCGGACGGCGAGCTCGCGCGCCGGCTCGCCGGGCTGGCCCTACCGGTCATCGACGGGGCTCGCGACGGGGCTCTCGACGGGGCTCCCGGCGGCCCGGTCAACGATCAGTCCTTCGTCGTCCACGAGGGCGGCGAGCTCGCACCGCTGGCGGCGGGGACGCGCATCGAGATCCGCCCTGCGGGTGGGGACGGCTGGACCATCACCCTGGTCTCGGGGGAGTCGCGGCTGGTCTTCGGGTGTGGGCATCGCTCCTGGGTCGAGTCAACGCCGGTGGTCGCCCGCGGCGGTTGGACGGCGCCGGACACGTTCGAGGCGGACCTCGTGCTCATCGAGCTGCCGCACCGGATCCGGTTGCGCTGCATCGACGGTCGCGCCGAGGCGTCGTGGAACGCGCCGCCCCTGTCGCGGGCGCGGCTGGAGGCGCACCTGCCCTGAGGCCGTCTCAGGCTTCGGATATGGCATCTCAGAATGCGGGCGGCGCCCGGGCGAGGTGGACGGCTGGCGAGCCCACGGCATACCCTCGTCGTATGCGTTCTGTGCGCCTCCTCCTTCGGTGCCGCGACGAGGCCTAGCCCACGGCCCCTCTCGTCGCGGAGTTCTTGGTGTCCGGCCGGACCGCACCAAACCGAAGCAGAGGCGAGACGCAGATGATCCACCCCCAGACCCCGTCGGGTATGCCGTTCGGCAAGTACCAGCCGTTCCACGAGCAGCTCCCGTTCGAGCTGCCCGACCGCACCTGGCCGACGAACCGGATCACCGCGGCCCCGCGCTGGTGCGCGGTCGACCTGCGGGATGGCAACCAGGCACTCATCGACCCGATGAACTCCGAGCGCAAGAAGCGGATGTTCGAGCTGCTCGTGCGGATGGGCTACAAGGAGATCGAGGTCGGTTTCCCGTCGGCGAGCCAGACCGACTTCGACTTCGTCCGGGAGCTCATCGAGGGTGGCCACATCCCCGACGACGTGACGATCCAGGTGCTGACCCAGTGCCGCGACCACCTCATCGAGCGGACCTACGACGCGATCCGCGGGGCGAAGCAGGCCATCGTCCACTTCTACAACTCGACGTCGGTGCTCCAGCGCCGCGTGGTCTTCGGCCTCGACCAGGACGGCATCGTCGACATCGCCGTCCAGGCCGCGCGGCTGTGCCGCAAGCTCGAGGAGACCATCCCCGACACGGACGTCTACTACGAGTACTCGCCCGAGTCCTACACCGGCACCGAGCTCGACTTCGCCGTGCGAATCTGCAACGAGGTCATCGCCGTCATCGACCCGTCGGCGGACCACAAGCTCATCGTCAACCTCCCGGCGACCGTCGAGATGGCCACGCCGAACGTCTACGCCGACTCGATCGAGTGGATGGTCCGCCACCTCGACCGGCGCGAGTCCGTCGTCGTGTCGCTGCACCCGCACAACGACCGGGGGACCGGGGTGGCCGCGGCCGAGCTCGGCTACCTCGCCGGCGCGGACCGCATCGAGGGCTGCCTCTTCGGCAACGGCGAGCGGACCGGCAACGTCTGCCTCGTCACGCTGGGGATGAACCTCTTCTCGCAGGGCATCGACCCGCAGATCGACTTCTCCGACATCGACGAGATCCGCCGCACGGTGGAGTACTGCACCCAGCTGCCCGTCGGTGAGCGGCACCCGTGGGGCGGCGACCTCGTCTTCACGGCC